>NZ_JBEYVP010000056.1:0-58101 GCF_040644035.1 Streptomyces sp. NPDC047042
GACCCCGCGATCCAGGCAGCCGTCCTCGAAGGCATCAGCGCCGGCATCCCGCTGGGCCGCATGGGCATGCCCGAGGAAGTCGCCGAAGCCGTCGTTTACCTGGCCTCCGACATCTCCGCCTTCGCCGTCGGCCAGGACCTTATCCTGGACGGAGGCTCGACCGTCCTCTGACAGCGAGGACGCGGCCGGATGACGGGCGAGGGACATGGGCATGTCGGTGGAGGAGCAAGCGGTAACCGGTGGCGACACCTGCGCAACGGGGTATCACGCGCAGATCAAAGAGGAGAACCGCGCGCGCATCATCCGCGCGGCCCGCGACCTCTTCCTGGTCCGGGGCTACGACAAGACCTCCCTCGCCCAGATCGCCAAGCAGGCCCGCGTCTCCACCGGCACCCTTTTCAAGCGCTACCCCACCAAGGCCGCACTGTTCGCGGCCGTCACCTCCGAGCAATGGCAGCTGGACGTGGAGTACGCCGCACCACCCCGGCCCGGTGACCCCCGATACGGCCTGGACCACATCGGCCGCGACTACGCCTGCCTCGTCGCACGCCCCGGCACGGCGGCGCTGTGCCGCCTCATCATCACCGAACTCCCCCAGATGCCGGAACTCGCCGACATCGTAGGCACCGGCTTCGCCATCGACCGCGGACCCTTCTTCGACCGCCTCCGCGACTACCTGGAAGCCGAAGCACAAGCCGGCACCCTCGACTTCCGCACGGCCGACGGGCAACCGATGTCGGCGTCCGCCGTGGCCGAACAGTTCCTCGGCATGATCTGCGCCCAGCTCCTGTGGCCCCAACTCGTACGCACCGACTTCATCCCACCCAACCCCACCGACACCGCCATCGTCGACGAAGCCGTCACCCTCATGCTCACCCGCTACAGCACCGGAACCTGAACCCCACACCACCAGGCCACACGGCCAGAACCCCGAAACGTTCCCTTACCGGGACACGTGCAGGCAGGGGTGACCCGACCAGCAACGAAGACGGGCGAGCGCGACCAGTCCTTCCAGCAGCCGACAGCTGAGCGGGGACCGTGGTCTGCTCACGTACGCTCCCGGCGTTGCGCCCGGCGGCGTGGGCATCGACCAGTGATCGACGAATCGTCCACCACGTGCGCCCCGGGGGGCGACGTCTCCCCCGCTGTAACGGTGTCGGCCTTCTGCGGCGTCGACCATCGCGGCCATACCGGCTGCTCAGCGCCACCCGCAAACAGCGCGTGACCTGAAAAAGATCATCATCCGCGAGTGTCTCAAAGCAGACGCAGCGTTGCAGACCAGGGCCCCTCTGGTCCTGTCGCGCTGGGCTTCAGTCTTGCAATCCCACCGATCGCCGCTGCACGGACGTTCCGAGTACCAAGGCCGCGGCAGGCCAAGGGCTCCGCGCAGCAATTCGAGTATTCAAAGTGGCCGACCAGGGCGCTTTGTCCGACATAGGAAGACGCACATGATCGTAGGTGTATTGAGGGAATCGCCCGTCGGCGAAACCCGGGTCGCGGCCACGCCGGCCACGGTGGCGCAGCTGTTGAAGCTCGGCTACGAGGTCGTCGTCGAGTCCGGCGCGGGTGTGGCAGCCGGCTTCTCCGACCAGGCGTACGCGGAGGCGGGAGCCAGGATCGGCGACGCGTCCGCGGGCGACATCGTCCTCGTCGTGAACACGCCCGCCACCGAGCAACTGGACCGGCTGCGGCCCCACTCCACCCTCGTCGGCATCCTCGGCCCGAGACTGAACCCCGACCTGGCCGATGACATGGCCCAGCGGTCGATCACCGCCCTGGCCATGGACGCCGTACCGCGGATCTCGCGGGCGCAGTCGCTGGACGTGCTGTCGTCGATGGCCAACATCGCCGGCTACCGCGCGGTGATCGAGGCCGCGCACGGGTTCGGCCGGTTCTTCACGGGCCAGGTGACCGCGGCCGGCAAGGTGCCGCCGGCGAAGGTGCTGGTGGTCGGCGCCGGTGTGGCCGGCCTGGCCGCGATCGGCGCGGCGGGGTCGCTGGGGGCGATCGTGCGGGCCACCGACCCGCGTCCGGAGGTGGCCGACCAGGTGAGGTCGCTCGGTGGGGAGTACGTGTCCATCGAGTCCCCGGAGGTCGAGGTCAGCGCGACCGGATACGCCAAGGAGATGGGGGACGACTACAAGGCCCGTGAGGCGGAGTTGTACGCCCGGCAGAGCCGGGACGTCGACATCATCATCACCACCGCGCTGATCCCGGGCCGCCCGGCACCGCGGATCATCACCGCGGACATGGTCGCCTCGATGAGGCCCGGCTCGGTCATCGTGGACATGGCCGCGCAGAACGGCGGCAACGTCGAGGGCACGGTGCCGGGAGAGAAGGTCGTCACCGAGAACGGTGTGACGATCATCGGCTACACCGACCTGGCCGGCCGACTGCCGGCGCAGGCCTCCCAGCTCTACGGCACCAACCTGGTCAACCTGATGAAGCTGATGACGCCGAACAAGGACGGCCGGCTGCTCCTCGACTGGGAGGACGTCGTCCAGCGCTCGATCACCGTCGCCCGCAACGGCGAGTCCACCTGGCCCCCGCCACCGGTCGAGGTGTCGGCCGCCCCGGCGGCAACGCCGGCGGCAGCCGCCGCACCCGCCGAGACTCCCGCCAAGCAGCCGATGTCGACGGGCAGGCGGCTGGGCGTCGCGGGCGCCACGGCCACAGCGCTGTTCGCACTGGTGGCGGTCTCCCCCGCTGCCCTTCAGGCGCACCTGACCGTCTTCGCGCTCGCGATCGTGATCGGCTACTACGTCATCGGCCATGTGCACCACGCGCTGCACACACCGCTCATGTCGGTGACCAACGCGATCTCCGGGATCATCGTGGTCGGCGCCCTGCTGCAGATCGGCCAGGAGAACGCCGCCGTCACCGCCCTGTCAGCCGGGGCCATCCTGCTGGCCTCCATCAACATCTTCGGTGGCTTCGCGGTGACGCGCCGCATGCTCGCCATGTTCTCCAGGAGCTGAGCCCGTGATCACCGTACAGACCGCCGCCCAGGCGGCGTACCTCGTCGCAGCCCTGCTGTTCATCCTCGCTCTCGCCGGCCTGAGCAAGCACGAGACCGCCAAGAGGGGCAACACCTACGGCATCACCGGCATGGCCGTCGCGCTCGTCGCGACCATCGCCCTGGCGATCGACCACGACGTCGAACCGGTCGGCCTCGCACTGCTGGTCGGCGCCACCGCGATCGGTGCGGCGATCGGCCTGTGGCGCGCCCGGGCCGTAGAGATGACCGGCATGCCCGAGCTGATCGCCCTGCTGCACAGCTTCGTCGGACTCGCGGCGGTGCTGGTCGGCTGGAACGGCTACCTGCACGTCGAACGCCACCTCCACGCAGCCGCCGCCGACGAGTTGCGCGCCGCCGATCTGCTGGGCATCCACTCCGCCGAGGTGTTCATCGGCGTCTTCATCGGCGCGGTGACCTTCACCGGCTCCGTCGTGGCGTTCCTGAAGCTGTCGGCACGCATCAAGGCGAAGCCGCTCATGCTGCCGGGCAGGAACATCCTCAACCTCGGCACCCTGGTCGCGTTCGCGGCGCTCACCGCGTGGTTCGTGGTCGACCCGCAGCTGTGGCTGCTCGTCGTGGTGACCGTGCTGGCCCTGCTGCTGGGCTGGCACCTGGTCGCCTCCATCGGCGGCGGCGACATGCCCGTGGTGGTCTCGATGCTCAACAGCTACTCGGGCTGGGCCGCCGCCGCGTCGGGCTTCCTGCTGGAGAACGACCTGCTGATCATCACCGGCGCCCTGGTCGGCTCCTCGGGTGCCTACCTGTCCTACATCATGTGCAAGGCGATGAACCGTTCGTTCCTCTCCGTCCTGGCCGGCGGATTCGGCGTCGAGGCGGGCCCCGACGACGACAAGGACTATGGAGAGCACCGCGAGATCACCGCCGAAGGCGTCGCCGACCTGCTCGCCGCAGCGGACTCCGTCGTCATCACGCCCGGCTACGGCATGGCCGTAGCCCAGGCACAGCACGGCGTCGCCGACTTGACCCGCAGGCTGCGCGAGCGGGGCGTGGACGTCCGCTTCGGCATCCACCCGGTCGCGGGCCGGCTCCCGGGCCATATGAACGTGCTGCTGGCCGAGGCGAAGGTGCCGTACGACATCGTGATGGAGATGGACGAGATCAACGACGACTTCGCGAAGACCTCCGTCGTCCTGGTCATCGGCGCCAACGACACCGTCAACCCGGCCGCCGCCGAGGACCCGGCGTCCCCGATCGCCGGCATGCCTGTGCTCACCGTATGGGACGCCGACAACGTGGTCGTCTTCAAGCGATCCATGGCATCGGGATACGCCGGTGTCCAGAACCCGCTCTTCTACCGCGAGAACAGCACCATGCTCTTCGGCGACGCCAAGGACCGAGTGGAGGACATCCTCCAGGCATTGTGAACCGGGTGCGTGCACGGTCGTGTCCACCGCGATGCATGTCGGGCTCGCGTTCGCACACGGCCGTCGGGCCACTCCGATGCTGCCCGTTCCCCGACCACCTGCGCTAGTCGCTCTGGTTTTCAGGACGGCCGATGATCCACCGGACCACATCGGCGACCGCAGGTGGTGGGGGAGGCACAAGGGGTTGGCCCTCAACACCCCATGCATACAAGGGAAATATCCAGATCCCGGCCTTCTGTAACGCGCTTAGTACCCGCCGGTCTGTTCGAAGATGCGCCGCGGGTTCCCCACGCCCATCTCGTTGATGTGTTCTTCCGTGACCCCTGCTTGCCGCAGCATGGGCAGCACGTCGTCAAGGATGTGGGAAAGGTGCCAGTTCGGGTTCCCCTCGAGCACGGGGTGGTCGCCAGGCAACATCTCCCAGCAGCAACTGGCGTCGTGGGAGAGCACCATCTTCTCTGCGTAGCCCTCCTTGCAGAGCTGCGCAATGGTGTCAACGCGCTCCTGGGTGGTGGCGAAGCGCTCCTCTCCCACGCCGTCCAGGCCGAATCGGTCCATGCCGATGTACGAGCCCCGATCCATGAGCCGCTTCAGGTAGTCAAGGTCGGTCGAGTCGCCCGAGTGGCCGATGACGGTCCGTGACAGGTCCACGCCCTCCTCGAGGAAGATGCGCTGCTGCTCGTCGCCCATGTAGGCGTGCGCGTCCGTATGCGTGGAGATCGGAATCCCCGTCTGGCGGTGCGCCCTACTTCCTGCTCGCAGCGCCATCTCGATGGGCGGAGTCACGCCTTCGGTGTGCGTGGCCACCTTGATGATGCCCGCCTTCACCGAGGTACCGGCGATTCCCTCACGGATGTCCGTGAGGAAGCAGTCGAGAAGCACGTCGACGCTCCGAGTCGCAAAGAAAGCGGGCGGCTGCCACCACATCCCGGTCGCGGCAATCACCTGCATCCCGCTCTCGCGGGTGGCGTCCTCGATGAAGCGGATGTCACGGCCGGTGTCCACGGTCGTCAGGTCGACGATGGTGTTCACGCCCTGTTCCTTGAGGTCGCGCAGCTTCTGGACGGCCTCGTCCAGTTCCTTCCGCCGGTCGAACAGGTGTGGGTAGTTGACAACGACGTTGTGGTCACGCATGAGGATGTGCTCGTGCATCAGCACGAAGCCGAGCTCGCCGGTTTCGATGGGGCCGGCTACTGACTGAATGGATGTCATGTTGCGTCTCCTTTGACGCTGAGGGTGTTGAACGGGCTCCCCTGGGTCCGGGGGGCGTTTCAGTTCGCCGTTTCGCTCTGCGAGCGACGACGACGTCTCTGTGCTGGACGCACCCTGCTCCGTCCGAGACGGACAAGCAGCTTGAGCTTCGAGGCACGCATCGGAGACGACCGCATACCAGAGCGAGATTGGATCGAAGCTTCCGAACTGTTAACGATGCAATAGGACTTCGCGCGTTGTGTCCAATGCAAAGGGAAGCGAATACGATGCACTCCATGCATCTAATGTCTGAGGACCGGCGAGCACGCTCATGATCGATCTGGTGCGGCTCAATCACGCTGTCGTCGTGGCCAGGGAGGGTACCTACGGCGCCGCCGCTGCCGTCATCCCTCTGTCTCAGTCGGCCCTCACGCGGAGCGTGCAGACACTGGAACGGGAGTACGGCATCCAGATTTTCGAGCGAGGAAGGTTCGGTGCCCGGCTCACCGAGCAAGGAGCCGAATTCATCCGGATGGCGGAGGACGTCCTGCAGCGCAGCAGGGTGGACGCCGAAGCGCTCAAACTGCTGGGGCAAGGGGGTGACCGCCACGTCCGCTTTTGCATGGGGTCGATCGCGGCTGCCCTTCTCCTGCCGCGACTCCTACCCGAGTTGGAGGTTCTCGGGGCCCGCTACCAGATCGCTGTCGAGTCGAACAGCACCATGCGGAGTCTGCTGCGAAGCGGGCAGATCGACTTCTTCATCGGCGGCATCCCCCGAGGGTCGGACGGGTTTGCGTCCGCGCATCAGTTCGCCGCATCGAAAATTCCTGGTGGCAAACTCGGTCTGCTGGTCCGCGAGGGTCATCCTCTGCTCCAGGGCCGCGATGGCCGGCCTCTCTCATCGTTCCCGGTCGCGGCAGGCACCTTCATCCGCGACCTCGACGCGGAGCATCTCTTCGAGGGGGAAGCGTTCCACGGCCCGGTCATCGAGATGGACAACTACGACTTGCTTGCCAAGCTCGCTCAGGTGTCCGATTTCGTCCTGATCGGAAGCACTGTGCTCCCTGCGGTTCGACCCGATCTCGGGCTGATCATGGTTCCCGGTTCCGAGCTTCAGGACGTCCCGCTCGACTGGGGCCTCGTGCGAGCGGCCGGGCGCCGCTTGTCCGACAGTGCGACGCGTATCACCCAGAGCCTCTTCGCTCTGATGTCCGAAGTCATGTCAGCGGAGAGCGAGCCGGAACACACTCATTGAGGACGCAGCGCCCCCTCCGGCAGACCCGCAGTCACCAGTGACCAGTGACCAGTGACCAGTGACCACATGATCTCGATCTGCTTCCTCGCTGCGGCGACGAAGTCCTGCGACAGGGCACGCCCGAGCTACGCACTGGACGACTCGGTGAACGTCGGTGTGACGACCACGTTGATCGCCTGCTCTTCCGGGATCTTCCCTTCGAGCACCTCGAGTGCGCGGGGGAACTCGTCGAACCCGAAGACATGGGTCCTGAGCTCTCCGAGCGGCAGGGTTCGGGAGATCACCAGGTCGGCGGCCATCTGCATCGCCTGGTGACTGGAACCCAGTACCCCGATCATCCGGATGCCCTTGACGGTGATGAGGTCGATCGGGAACCGGCCGAGGGTGTGTCCCTTGATACCTGCCGACGCGAATGTGCCACCGGTGCGGAGGATGTCGATGCCGTCGAGCACGGGCTGCTCGGCGCCGGGCGTGGTGTCGATGACGACGTCGAACCCCTGACCGCCGGTGAGCGCGCGCGCCTCGGACACAAAGTCGCTCGTCTGGACGTCGAAGACCGCATCGGCTCCGAGCCGGAGGGCCATGTCCAGCTTGTGACGATCGCTGGTGAGGCCGGTGGACACGACCAGACCGGCTCCCGCGGCCTTGGCGGCGGCGACGGAGGCGAGCCCACGTTGGCCCGAACCCAGGATGGCGACGCGGCTTCCCAGTCGCACACCAGCATCCAGAACGGCCCATTGGATGCCGTTGGAAAGCGGGTTCCACAGGGCCGCGTCGAGCGGGTCGATCTCCTGCGGGAACGGGTAGAGGATCGTCCGAGGATGGATGTAGACGTGGGTCGAGTATCCGCCCCACAGGCTGGGGCCCACCCACGTCGGAATGAATCCGTAGCAGCTGGGACGGAAGTCCATGCCGGTGCAGAACTGCGGATCGCCGCGTCGGCACCCGGGACAGGACCCGCATGCGAGCCACGGGTTCACCGCGACCCGGTCCCCGACCTTCAGACCGGCGCGATCGGCGCTCGGCGGGCCGAGTTCCTCGATGACCCCGACGATTTCATGCCCGTTGATCCGGGGGTATTGCTCCTTGTACGAGGGGTCCATGCCCCCGCCGTGGCCGGCGAACGCGTCGAGATCACTTGCGCAGATGCCGTTGGCCTCGACGCGCAGCAGTGCCGCCCCTGCCTCGAGCTTGGGCAGCGGGATCTCCTGGAACTCCACGGCTCGGGGGCCGGTCTGAACCAGTGCGGTGGCAGAAGTAGCCATGTCAGTCCCTCCTGGTGTTCGCGTCGGACTTCTTGCCGGGTCTCACGCCCAACTCGGCGCGGAGTTGTTCGGCGTAGTCGTGCTCGTCTCGCCTGTAGGCGACGAAGCCGGCAGACAGCGGGAGAGACCCCTCGCCACCGACCCGCGTCGTGCTGCCGGGTACGACCGTGCGCGACTGAATGCGCCAACGGCCCTCGCGACGGGTGAAGCGGTCGACGTACCGATTGCTCGAAAGGATCTCGTAGGGGGCTTCGTCGTCCGAATCTCCGGCCATGATGCTCGAACTGGGGGTGACGCTCTGCCAGATGAGCAGGTACGACTCGACGAAGGCCTCGTCCTCGGATGCGAACTCGACGTAGGCGTTGGTCAGGTGGTGGCTGGAGAAGTCGATGGTGCGGTGTCGGTTCCGCGCCCACTCGATGAATCCGGCCGGAGAGCCCTTGAACACGCCGTGATCGTCGTCGGCGTCGGGGTGGAACACCTCGTTGAGGGCCTCGAGGTCCATCCGGTCGACGGCTCGGCAGAACTGGTGCAGTCGGTGCGTGATCTCGGCGCGATCCGCGGCTCGTGCGAGAGAGAAGTCGTTCTCGTCGGACATGGGTGATGCTCCTTTCAGAGGACCGCGACCGGGTTGAGCGGGCTGGATGTGGACCCGATGAACCGCCAGGGGAGTGCGGTGAACAGGAAGTCCCACTGGCGTGCGCGCGTGGTCGCGGCGGCGAGGGCAGTGAGATGCATGTTGTCGATCAGCCACAGCCCCATGCCGACCAGGCTCACCGCATGGATGGGTCGTGCGAAGTCGAAGTCGGCGAGCCGGGGTGGCTGCACATCGTGGGTGCCGTCCGTCCCCATGACAGAGATCTCGCGCTCGTGCAGGAACGGCAGGCATGACACGTCGAGGCCGGCCTGCACCCCGTCGAGCACACCCTTCTCCTCGGTGGAGTAGAGCGGGCCGTCCTTCAGGATCGCCGCGGCGTTGCCGGTGTGGATCAGGAGCGCGTCCCCGGAGCGCACCCGCACACCCTGCTTCTTCTCGGCAGCCAGGAGATCTTCGGGGGTGATGGCGTAGCCACGTTCGACGAACTCGACGTCGAAGAGCCCGGCGATGTCGAGCAGGACGCCTCGGGTGATGATCCCATCGCTCGCGTGGCGGACGTCGAGGTGCTTGGAGCCGGTCTCGTCCGTCGATTCCGCGATGGAGAATCCGTTGTAGGTCTTCCCGTCCCAGTTGTAGTGGCCAAGTCCGTCCAGGTGCGTGTTTCCGCCGTGTGGACTGATCGAGATCGATTCGGCGATCGCGTCCCAACGCGCCTTGCGCCCGAGGAAGTGCTCCACCTCACCGATCTTCGAGTCGCGATGCACCGCGGAGACACCGGCGTGAAGCGGGTCGGGATTCTCGGGGTCCAGGTCCCCGGCAAGGGACACCGCCTCGCCGCGGCGCACAGATGCGGCGGCTGCGAGTCGTACGGCGGGAGTGATGAGGTTGAGCGTTCCGAGACGGTCGTCGTCCCCCCAGCGTCCCCAGTTGGAGAGCGACTGGAAGTACCTCTCGATCTGCTCGGCGCCAGCTCGTTCGTCGGGGTCGGTCATTGCTTGTTCGTCCTTCGTTCACTTTGCGATCGGGTGATCGCCCTTCCTGATACGGGACCGCGCAAAGCAACCGCCCGTGCAGACGTCAGTTGGTTGTTGCGCGCCCTCCCCCCACTACGGGGTGGCCTCGCCCAAGGGCTCCAGTGGCCCGTCTAGCCCTTCTGCCAACGCGCCAGCACCTGATCGGCCGCCGTACGAAGCATGGTCAGGTCGCTGGCGAGGCTCCCGAAGTCTGCAAGGCCGTCGAAGCCGTAGCCGAGGGGGGCACCTGCCCGCACGCCGTGCCGGTGGGCCGCGGTTACCACCTGTTCCCACATGGCGATGAGTGCGTCCGCGTCCTCCAGCATGTCGATTCCCATGTCCTGCGACAGGTCGGCGAGCCCGAAGAAGATGTAGTCCACGCCGTCGACGGCACAGATCGCGTCGATGTTGTCGACGCCGGCCCGCGTCTCGATCAGGGGCATCAGGATGGCGTTGCTGTTCATGTCGCCGGCGTAATCGGCCCATCCATCGCTCGTGAAACCCGCGGGCGCCACGACCGGGCACATGCCACGGCCGCCCGGCTGGTAACGAGTCGCCGCGACGGCTCTGGCCGCGTCCTCCGCGGATGCGACCTTGGGAACCATGATGCCCTGCGCGCCGGCGTCGAGCGCCTGCTGGATCAAGGGAGGACTGTTGTGCAGCACCCGCACGATGGGGACGAGACCGGTCGCTTCCGCGGCGAGCAGGTGACCGCGCATGGCGAGCTCATCCATCACCCCGTGCTCCCGATCGATGAGCACCCAGTCATAACCGGCGCGGCCGTAGACGATCGTCGTGTTCGGGTCCGTCGACATCACGAAGGAGCCGGCCGGCTTCCTCCCGACGCTGATGATCTCGTCGAACGTTGCCCTTGCTCGCTTGGCCATCCGGTGACTCCATCGTCATTTCGCACTTCACTTGCATGATTCAGCCCGAGCCGCGAGGTGAAGCCCTGGGGGACGTCCATGTCCAGAGAGATCGAGTCGAAGCTTTCGAGCTGTCAACAATGCAAACTGACGCTGAACGTTGTGTCCAATGCAAAAAGACGCAGTTGCCATGTGCGAGATGCATCAAACGTCCGCAGGGCAGTGACCGCGCCCGCAATAGGACTGGTGCGTCTGGATCGCCGTTCTGGTTGCATCAGGGCCTCCCCCGGCACGCCGGACAAGGCCCCCTCCGGACCGCTGCGCCCACAGTTGCGCCGCCTGTCCGAGGGCGGGGGATGCGCCGCCTTGGCCTGCAAGCCCGCTTGCGTCTCATGCAGACGGACTGTCAGGCACACAGCCTCAGGATGACGGTGGGAGCGCCGCAGTCTCGGCTACCGGCGTGAACGAGGTACGGATGCGGTCTGCCGCGGATCACGGCCGCCACCTGTCTCCGTCTTCCGCTCCGGGAGCCCTCCTCCACCTATCCCTGATCGACCACGACGGGCTCCAAGAGCCTCTTCGGCCGGAGCAGAGCCCGGCTGACCGGGGCCGCGGGGTCGGGGTCCAGTCCTGGACCCGGGATCATGGGGACGTCCTCGGCCGGTACGACGGTCGCGCGCTTGGGGCATTCGCCATAGGAGCCGAGTTCGGTGCCGCACTCGGCGCGCTGGAAGACGCGCAGCGCGCTCGCGCCGGCGTGCGGCCCCAGAGGTCGAGGGTGCGCAGGGTGGGCCACAGGGCGATGCCGCGGTCGGTGAGGACGTACTCGTCGCGCGGCGGGGGACTACCTCGGCATCCCGCGCGCGGTCCTGGCCGCCCGCCTCCAGATGCTCACCCAGGCGGGGATCCTCGAAAGGCCCCGCTACCAGGAGAGATGCACGACGAATGGATCACCTTCTTCCGCCGCTACCTCCCCGAAGGCAGCATGGATGACCTCTACCCCGAACTCCCCGAACGCCCCGCCGACAGGGACGGGAACTGCCATGCCGCACATCACCGCTTTTGCCAGAAGCCAGTGGTTCCTGGCAAGAGCAGTCAACGAGGTCTCGTCAACGTCGATCACTTTCACAGCCGCTTGAAGGCAGCCGCGCGGAATCTGGCACGATCCAGCCCTGGGCGCCCTGGGGCCACCGCGCCACACCGAGCGTCACCGTCGTGCAGGATTCCAACCCGACTCTCCCGGGCGACATCCGTTCGCTTCGCCGGGGAGACCCCGGACAACACTGTCGATCCGTCCGAGGCTTCCCGACACACCGCTGGCCAGCTTCCGGCCAATTCCCCGCACCGAGAGCGCACCCGATATATCCCGTCTATCCGCTGCACGGATTAGACAGGGCGGACAATAAGCGGGCCGAATTCGACCCGAACAGTGCTCTGAACTGCGGAGATTCAGAACGGCAGACGAGTCAGGCTGTACGCCGGATTTTGTCACCCGGTCGCCTCGCGGCGGCCGGGGAGACGGCCATCCATCTAGGGTCGGCGTTGCCACCGACCTCGTGCGGTCTACCCGCGGACTCGGGCGGGCAGCCCTCGAACGTCCGCGCAGAAACACCTGGGTGCTTCCTTTTGACCTTGCTCCGGGTGGGGTTTACCTAGCTGCCCAGGTCGCCCTGGGCACTGGTGGTCTCTTACACCACCGTTTCACCCTTACCGAGGATCGAGATCCCCGGCGGTTTGTTTTCTGTGGCACTGTCCCGCGGGTCACCCCGGGTGGCCGTTAGCCACCACCCTGCCCTGTGGAGTCCGGACGTTCCTCGGGGAAGCCCCTGAGGGTTCCACGCGGCCGTCCGCCCGGCTCGTCTGCCGTGTCGACCATGGTAGCCGACGAGGCGCGGCTCCCGGTTTCTTCGATCAACGACTGGCGACCCGATCCGACTTCTCCTTGAGGTGTATCCCAGCCCCAAGCTCCTCCGTGGAGTAGTCGAGCCAGAGCTCTCCAGTCACCCTGCCCCTCGCGCCCAGCCGGCGTCCTTCGCGTACGGCCCACTCGCGAACGCCTGCCTCGTCGAGCAGCCCATCCGGGCCGAGCAAGTCTTCGCGCTCGGCTTGGTCGAGCCGGTAGGAAGCCGTCACTCGGTCCGGGACCCGGCCGCTGCCACCGATGGCGATCCCCCGTTGGTCAGCCCAGGCTCGGACGGCACGGGTCTCGGTCCCAGAGACAGCTGGTCGCCGACGCCGCCTGGCCTGCGTGGCCAGACATCCGCAGCTACGGGTGTTTCCGTAGGTCACCTGGGACTGGACAGCGGGGAAGATCGCTGGATTTCGGCATGCGCACTGGTAGTCGCGGATGATCTCATCCGGGTTTTCCGGGTTCCGGTAGGGCTCGGAGACGGGTGACAGCAGGCTGTCCGGGTGCGGGGCCGTTGGTGAGAGGCGGCGCGGTGTCGGCGAGCCCGCCTTCTTTGGCTTTCGGCGCGGAGGACGCAGTTCGCCCCATACCGCAGTGATGTAGGCATCGGCAGCGGCCTGGTGCCGGGCCGTGCCGCCGTTGAGGTACGCCTCAAGGCCCGCCGCAGCCTCGGGGAAGCGCGCCGAGAGGGCCGAGGCCACCGCACTGGTCTGCTCATAGGCAGTGGCCCGCTCAGGCACCGCCACGACCAGAGCGTGACGGGCCACCATCTCCGGTAGATCACCGATCCTCACGTGAATGAGCAGCTCCAGGAGCCCTGCTTCAACCAGAACCCGGCTCTTGTCGTTCTCGTACTGGCGGCGGTCCCTGTGTCTGGCCGAGTGGTGGAACGCGCCGTCGTACTCGAGCCCTACGCGGACACCGTGAGGCAGATGGAAGACCGCGTCGACCTCGACGTCCTTGTAGAGCCTGTGGGCCGGCTTGTACTCGGGTGGAACGGCGAGCTGGTGCGAGGCGAAGTCGGGCACGCCGTCCGGCAACCGTGGATCCCGGCTCCCCGGCGGTACGAGGTCGATGAGTCCCGCGAGTTCAGCAACCAGCCGGACCTGCTCCTTCGATATCCCAGAGGTCGAGCACTGCCCGCAGCCCGTGCCCTGAACACGATTGAGGACGGTAGCCTCCCAGCCGTGGCCGTGACGGCACCGCCAAGGCAGGGTTGCATACATGCCCTTACTGTCGGCTTCAGCAGCCTGCATCCGAGGGATGTTGTGCTGACTCGTAGGCAGCCCACGCGGGTCAAGGTCCGGAGCATCCAACTCGTCCGCGATTTCCGGAAACCAGGTGAACAGCGAGTTCGTATCGTCGATCACGTACCCGGCACACACCAGGCAGCCGTCTCCCTGAAGGGCCCGCTCTTTGACAACCGCTTCGAAACGGTGTTCAACCGGCCGCCATGCTCCGGTACTTGGGTCGACCGCCCATGTCCGGCAGGTCCACGGCACGCTCTCGTGCGCAGCGTGGGTGATGTCGCTCGCCGGTCTCTGTCCTCGGTATTGGGCGGCCAGGTTCGGAAGGTCCGTGAGCCGGATCAAACGGCGGCACTCGGGGCACCCCGCGCCTTTCTGGATACGGTCCTTGGGCCAGGCCAGCCACGGTTCATGGCCGAGGCCAAGGGGGCATTGCCACAGGTGTGGGCTGACCTCACCGCGTCTTTGAGCTGTCGCCAAGACGTTCTCGGGTAGGGCGAGGTTGTCAGGGTGCCACTGCGCTGCGACCTCCGGGATGTCCGCGACGGTGGTTTCTCCCCGGCCACCGGTACGGCTGTCCCACCGGTCCTTGACCGTGACCTTGTGTCGAGTCCAGTAGGCGGTGACTTCGGCCTGTCGGGCCTGGGCCGCTGCGAGTTCCTTCTTGATCAGCTCACGGCGGGCCCCGTTGAAGTCGTTCCAGACGGAGCGCATCTGACGAAGCATCCGTAACCGGTCCTCGCGTCCGCCGCTCCCGGTGTCGAGCGGCACTGGCTGAGGTGGCCAGGCTGCGAGCGCTGCCGCGTCACTCCGGGATGCGCCTGAGCCTTGAGATGGGATCACGGCGTGAGGATACGAGTGAGGTCTGACAGGGCGGGCCGTTGTCCCAATCATCCAGCTTTGACCGAGCGGGACTCTCCGGACAATATTTTTGTATCGCCCGAGGAGTCCTGCTGTCGGGCGCAACGCTGCTGGTCACGGCGTTTTCGGTGAATGGTGTTTCAGACGGCGTACGTCACGCTGCACGCGCACCATGAAATTCGACCCGGATTCGACCCGGCCGCCGATTTTCTCCACACCGCAGCCCTCTGACCTGGGCAAATACCGGGTGGGAACGGTACTCGGATGTTACGCCGGGTTCTGTCACCCGGGCTCCTCGCGGGGCCCGGGGAGACGGCCATCCATCTAGGGCCGGCGTTGCCGCCGGCCTCGTGCGGTCTACCCGCGGACTCGGGCGGGCAGCCCTCGAACGTCCGCGCAGGAGCCCTTTCCTATCCTTGGAAAGCACTCCCTTTTGACCTTGCTCCGGGTGGGGTTTACCTAGCTGCCCAGGTCGCCCTGGGCACTGGTGGTCTCTTACACCACCGTTTCACCCTTACCGGGGACCGAAATCCCCGGCGGTTTGTTTTCTGTGGCACTGTCCCGCGGGTCACCCCGGGTGGCCGTTAGCCATCACCCTGCCCTGTGGAGCCCGGACGTTCCTCGGGGAGCGCCCCCGAAGGGGTGTCCACGCGGCCGTCCGCCCGGCTCGTCTGCCGTGTCGACCATGCTACCGGGCGTCCGCCCCGACGCGGTCCAGTGGCCGTCGCCAGGACGGAGCCCGCCAGGATCAGGGCGAACGCGGCGAGGATGCCGGCCGTCAGCGGTTCGTCCAGGAACAGGGCGCCCGCCGCCACCGCGACCGCCGGATTGACGTACGTGAACACCGTGGCCCGGGTCGGGCCGACCTCCTTGATCAGCTCCAGGAACGCCACGAAGGCGAGGGCCGTGCAGATCACGCCCAGGACGGCCAGCGCAGCCAGAACCTCGGGAGACGGAAGCTCCGCCGGGCGGGTCAGCACCGCCGCCGGGGCGTAGACCAGAGCCGCCAGAGCCAGGCACGGTGCTGTGAGGTGGAGCGACGGGACGGTTTGCAAGTGGCGCGCCACTATCAGGGGGGCCGTGGCGTAGCCGATCACCGTCAGCAGGACCTCCGCGAGGGAGCGGGCGTCGCCGCCGGTCAGGTGCGGGACGGTCAGGACCGCGACGCCCGCCAGGCCCAGGGTCAGGCCCGTGAGACGGTGGGCGCCCAGCCTCTCCGTACTGCCGAAGAAGCGGGCCAGTGCGACGCCGACGATCGGGACGCCCGCGATCAGGAGGCCCGCCGTGGAGCTGGAGAGGTGGCGTTCCGCGTCCGTCAGGGTCCACCAGGGGCCGATGATCTCGATGACCGCGAAGGCCAGCATCGGACGCCAGTGGGTGCGGATGGTGTGGGGGAGGCTTCCCTGGCGGATCGCGAAGGGGAGGAGGAGGGCGGCGCCCAGCAGGCAGCGGGTGAACACCACCGTCGATGGAGAGAGGTCGGCCTCCACGGCCACTTTGATCAGCAGGTACGGGATGCCCCAGACCACTCCCATCAGGGAGAACAACAACCAGCCGCGTGCAGTCATGCGGGCAGTCTGGGGTGCCTCAGTGGTCCCCGTCTTGAACGCTGTTGCGGTACGCCGCCGGGGTGACCCCCAGGACGCGTCGGAACCAGCGGGTCAGGTGCGCCTGGTCGGCGAAGCCGACGAGGGGGGCCACCTCGGCGGGGCGCAGTCCGGTCTCCAGCAGGGCCCTGGCCCGGGTCACACGGTGCTGGGCCAGCCAGGCGTACGGGGGGATGCCGACCGTCGTCCGGAACGCGCGCAGGAGTTGGTAGCGGGACAGGCCCAGGTCGGTGGCGAGGTCGGCGAGGGAGGGCGGGGTGGTGAGTTCGTCGGCCAGGCGGGTGCGTACGGCGTGGGCTATGTGGTGCGCGCCGGGGATCCTGTCGTCCAGCGGGCGGGCGGTGGAGTGGCGGCGGGCCAGGGCGGTGAGCAGCCAGGGGAGGCGGGACTCGGCCTCCAGGGGGTCCGGGCAGCTGCTCAGGTCGGTGTGCGCGGCGCGGAAGGCGGCTGCCAGTTCGGGGTCGTGGACGAGGGGCTCGCGGAAGTGGGGGAAGCCGGTGGTGGTGCCGTCCGTGAGGAGGGAGGTGTCGGCGTACAGCGCTCGGTAGGCGTAGCCGTTCGTGGTGTCCGGGCCGCCGGTGTGCATCTCCCCGGGTTCCAGTACGACCACGGAACCGGGCCCGGGGCGCAGACGGCCACCTCGGTAGTCGATGACCTCCGAGCCGCCGACGTACAGCCCGACGGTGAACTCGTCGTGGGCGTGCGGGGCGTAGACGTGCCGGTCGAAGGAGGCGGTGAGCAGGTCCAGGGCGGGGCCCGTGTGGCCGAGCCTCGCTCTGGTCCAGCGTGCCTGTTCCCGTCTGCCCCCGACTGCGCTCACGGTTCCACGGTACTTCGCGGCTGTCGCTACGACGGTTTGACGTATGTGCAGATCGCCAGGGGTGAGCGCGAGGAGTACGGCTCCGCGTCGGTGGGCCAGTCGCCGAAGCGGGCCTCCGGTACCAGGCCGGCGGCCCGGGCGTAGGCGTCCATTTCCTCCGGTGCGGTCAGGCGGGAGACCTCCGTGCCGACGCGGGTGGTGCCGTCGGACTCGTACCAAACGTGGGAGAGGTGCCACAGCGAGCCCTCGGGCAGCAGCAGGGAGTGGCTCTGCAGGCCGGTGCCGGGCTCGGGGTAGGGCGTGAAGTACGTGTCGCGGTCGCGGCCCTCGTGCAGGGCGATGACGGCCGGTTTGTTGTGGGTCTCCAGGACGAGCCGGCCGCCGGGGGCGAGCAGGTCGGCGGCGCGGCGCACCGCCTGTTGCTGCTCCTCGGGGGTGAGCAGCATGGACAGGGTGGCGCAGACGCAGTACACGAGCCCCACGGTGTGGCCGTCGGCGGTGTAGGTGCGGATGTCGGCGTGCACGGCATCGACGGGGGTGTCGTCGGTGAGGTTCCGGCGCAGGACGTCGAGCATCTCGGACGAGGAGTCGACGCCGGTGATCCGGCCGACACGGCGGGACAGCGGGAGCGCGAGCCGCCCGTTGCCGACGCCGAACTCGATGGTGCCCGAGGCCGCGTCGGGGTGGAGGGAGGCCAGCCGGTCGACCTCGACGGTGACGGAGGCGTCGTCGGGGAAGAGGCGGTGGTAGAAGCCGTCGAACTGCCTGCCGTAGCCGATGTCGTCGACGATGCCTTGCGTGGTGGGTTTGGTGAACGTGCTCATGGGTGCTGCCTCCGCTTCTTGGGTGGGGTGGTCCGGGTGGTCCTCGGGTGGCTGTTCCCTCTGGCCTGTGAACAGGCGCCGAACAGCACGACGAGGGCGCTGCCGATGACGGCGGGAAGGCTGACGGCCCCGGTGGCGATCAGGAAGCCGACGATGCCGACGGCCACGACGAGCGGGGCCAGCAGGAAGTCGTTCATCACGTTCTCCAGTCCTTCGGTTCTCCGGTTCTTCTGGCGGGATCTGTGGCTGCGTCCTGGGATCAGGGCGCCACGTCGCTGAGTTCCTGGAGCCGGGCCAGCCGGCGGTAGAGGTCGCTGTGGCGGTGGAGTTCGTCGTGGGTGCCGACGGCGTTCACCCGGCCCCGGTCGAGTACGACGATCTGCTGGGCGTCGGTGACGGTGGACAGCCGGTGGGCGATGGCGATGACCGCGCAGAACCCGGAGATCATCGTGATGCTGTCGCGCAGCGCGCTCTCCGACTCCGTGTCGAGGTTGGCGGTGGCCTCGTCCAGCAGCAGGAACCGGGGGGCCTGCAGCAACGTACGGGCGATGGCGAGGCGTTGTCGCTGACCGCCCGACAGGCCTGCGCCCCGGTCGCCGAGTTCGGTGCTCAGGCCCTGGGGCAGCGCGCCTATCACCTCGGTCAGGTTGGCCATGCGCAGCGCCTCGGCGATGTCCTTGTCGCCGGCGTCCGGGGCGCTGTAGGTGAGGTTGTCGCGTACGGTGCCGCGCAGCAGGGTGTGGTCCTGGTCGACGTAGCCGACGATGGACCGGAGTTGGTTCAGGGGCAGGTCGGTGATGTCCGTGCCGTCGATGCGGATCGCCCCGGACACGGGGTCGAAGAGCCGTTCGATGAGCTGGAACACGGTGCTCTTGCCGGCGCCGGACGGGCCGACGACCGCGGTGAGCCCGGTGGCGGGCACGCTGAAGGAGACGTCGTCGAGGACGACCTTGTCGCTGCCGGGGTAGGCGAAGGTCACCGAGTCGAAGGCGAGCCCGCTGCCGTAGGTGTTCCTGGGGGCGCGGGCGCCGCGCTTGCGCTCGGCCGGGGGCCGGGTCGGCCGGTCGCCCTCCACCTCGATCTCGCCGAGCTCGGCCAGGCGGTCGATCGACGCCCGGCCGACCTGGAACTGCGCGATGGAGGTGAACAGGGTCAGGAGGGGTGCCACCAGGTAGAACAGGTAGAGGATGAAGGCCGTCAGGTTGGCCGCGGTCATGTCGCTGGTCGCGGTGCGGGCCGCGCCCAGGGCGATGACGACGGTCAGGGCGAGCTGCGTACCGATGCTCATCGTGGGGTCGAGAAGTGACGACAGCACCGTCACCTTGATCCCCGACTTGCGGGCCTGTTTCGCGATGTCCGCGATGCCCTCCGCCTCCCGGGCCTCGGCACGGGACGCCTTCACGGTCGGCATCGCGCCGAGCACCCGCAGCAGCGCGGAGCCGAAGTTGCCGGTGTCGGTCTGGTTGGTGATCGACACCTTCCGCACCCCGCGCGCCAGCCAGAGTGAGACGAGGCTGGTGACGCCGAGACAGCCCACGGTGGCCAGGAGCAGTACCTCGTCGACCCAGGCCATCAGCGCGAGGCCGCCGACGACCAGGAAGCCGTTCTGGATGATGCTGTCGATGGCGTGCGTCATCGTGGTGCGGGCGAGGAGCGTGTCGCTGACCATCCGGGCGAACACGTCGCCCTGCTTCCAGCCGCTGTAGGCCCGGAACCGGGAGCGAAGGAGGCGGGAGGCGAGGTTGCTGCGGATGTCGTAGACGATGTTCTCGCCGGCGAGCCCGATCACGTACGAGTGGAGGGCGCCGAGGATGGCGTCGGCGATGAACAGGACGGCGGCGAACAGGATGGGTTCGGTCACCGGCTGCCGGTCCTCGACGGTGGCGACCAGTGCGCCGATGACCGCGGGCTGGGCCAGGGACGCCGTGGCGCCCAGCAGGCCCAGCAGGATGCCGAGCGCGATCAGTTTGCGGTGCCGGCCGAGCGCCCGCCACGGTTTGGCTCCCTTGCCCCACAGGAGATGAAGGTGGAGCTGCGGGACCGCCCGGTGCACGGCCCGCGGCCTGGCCGGGGGCCGCGTGCCGGTGGGGCTCACTCGGGGTCACTCCCGTCCCGCTTGCGCCCGCGTATGAGCTGTACGTACAGGAGGGCCGCCCGGACCAGGCCGACCCCGGCGAGTGCGAGGCCGCTGAGGAAGAAGGGGTTGTCGAGGGTCATGGTCAGGCCCTCGCTTCGGACCGGGCGGACGCGGGCGGAGTGGATGGGGCGGACGCTTTACTGGTGGAGGGCGCGGTGAGCGGAGTGCTCGGCGCGTGCGGGTCCAGCGGGACGAACGGGGAGACGAACATCAGCCGGGGGCCCTGGCGCAGGTCGTAGCCGGTGCCGGAGGCCAGGGCGAACTGGAAGCCCCTGACCCCGTCGGCCTGCGTGTCCTCGGCCGCGATACGAGTGCGTACGTGCTCGGTGATCAGGCGGTAGCCGGGGGTCTGCGCGGCGGCCGCGAAGCCCTGTTCGAGGCGCGGCAGGATCTCCTGGCACGCGTCGAAGACGGACTTGTCGGCGCGCCGGGTCGGGAACCAGACCAGGTGCATGGGCTTGCGGTCGACGATGCCGCTGGCGTCGCGCCAGGTGGAGGCCGAGCCGTCGCCGCTCACCGTGCGGTACAGGAAGTGGTAGTCGAACATCGCCGGGTGCGGTGCGAAGAACCGCCAGTTCGGCAGGAGCGAGAAGTGGTCCCGGGTCCGGACCCGGCTGAAGTCGTGGTGGGGGTGCTGGCCGGCGAAGGTCAGCAGGAGCACCGCGGCTCCGGCGATCCGCCAGGGGGCGCCCTCTCCGGTGAGGGCGTTCTTCAGCCGCGTACGTGGCAGGGACGTCATCGGACGGTCTCCTTCCGGCCGACGGGGCGGGAGGGGCTGGAGGGGTGGGAGGAGGACGCGGCCTGAGTGGTGGGGGAATTGGCGCCCAGGCTGTCGAAGAACGCGATGACGCGGTCCGTGACCTGGTTCGCGTAGCGGCTGGTGATCAGCATGGTCTCGTGGGTGGCGCCCTCGATGACCACGGTCTCGGTGCGCGCGCCGGTGTGGGCCTCGGCGAGTTCCTTGTGGAGCAGCAGCTGTTCGGGGTTGCGGTCCACGGTCCGCTGGGCGGAGACCACGAGCGCGGGTATGCCCTCGATACGGGCGAGCGCGCCGGTGAAGGACCTGAAGTCGGCCCGGATCGCCTTCCATTCGCGGCGGGCGGCCTCCCACATACGGGCGTCCGCGTACTGCGCGAAGGCCTTCTTCCGGTAGGCGTACGGCAGTTCACCGATCCACACCGGTCGGTTGAGGAGGATGCCGGTGCCCAGCCTCAGCGCCCGGCCGACGGTGGAGAGGTTGCCTGCCAGGCCCTTCTCGCTCGCGCCCAGTCCACTGGCGAACTGGCCGGGGTGGGAGGAGTCCAGGTAGACGATGCCCTGGAGCCGGTCGCCCAGGTGACGGGCGGCCCGGCGGGCGAGCTCGCCCCCGATGGAGTGGCCGACGAGGATCACCTTGCGGTTCGGGGCGACGGCGCCGTTCACGAGGTCGACGAGATCCTGGACGGACTCCGACAGCCGGAAGCCCGTGGTGGCGTGGCGGTGGCTGCCGGCGTATCCGGCGCGGGCGTAGGTGATGACCCCGTACCGGGTCTCGTAGCACAGGCGTTCGGCGATCCACGCGTAGTGCTCGCTGGTCGACAGCAGCCCGTTCACCAGCACGACGACCGGCTGCTGGGGATCGCCCGGCGAGTACTCCTCGTACTGGAGCCGGTTCTTGCTCCGGGTGGTCAGCGTGCGGGAGGTGTGCCAGCCCTCGGTGGTACGCAGGCGGCGGCGCACGGCGGTGGCTGCGGCGGCGAGGGTGCCGCCCGCGAGCGCGACGGCCGCGGCGGTCAGGGCGCGGTCGTCGCGGCCGGCGACGGTGGGGTGGGACCGGGGGGCGGCGGTGTAGGCGACCAGGGGGTGGAACGCGGGGAAGGCGGTCACGAACCTGCTGAGGCCCATGAAGTAGCCGTTGGCGACGTGGAACGCGGCGGCGCTCGTGATCATGGAGCGGGTCAGCCGGCCGCCCCCGGCGTAGACGAGCGGGAAGGAGCACTCCAGTGCCAGCACGCTGTGCGTGAGCAGCTTGGCGGTCCTCGGGTGCTCCTGGGTCCACCGGTGCATGCCCTCGTGGCCGTACGTACGGGTGCGCATCACGCCGCCGAGTGCGCTGGCGTCGCGCCAGGGTTCGCCGAAGAGCTTGACCCAGCCGGAGATCGCGTAGGCCATGTTGGCCTGCAGGGCGGCGTACCAGACCAGCGCGTCCTTGGCCGCCGGTGACGGCACCAGGCGGGCCGCGCCGGTGGCCAGCTGCACCAGTGTGGCCACCTGGTCGGAGCCGTCGCCGCCGTAGTGGTGGCGCGGGGAGAGCAGGGCCGACGACGCGCCGAGGAAGACGTTGCCGGCGCCCCGCCAGCGGGAGTCGCCGGGCAGCAGCATGCCGAGGGCCACGGCGGAGCGGGCGACGTGCAGGGCTGTCGTGGTCCGCACCCCGCTGACGCTGTCGACCAGACGGCGGGTCAGGGGGCCGGCGCCGGCCAGGTACTGCCGGGCGACCTCCCAGTCGTTCATGCCGCCCTTCTCGATGTCCCTGCGCTGGGTCAGGTACTCCAGGGAGGACTGCAGGCTGGACACCGCGGCCAGCCGCTCGGACATGCCGATGGCGCGATCCCTGCCGACCGGAGCCGGTCCGAACACCGCAGAGGTGATCCTTCCCGGAATGACGGGAGGAATTTTTCCGCTGAATTTCATGGGCCCCTCTTTCGTGGTAGCCTCTTGCTGCGATTTATTTGCCTCAGGGCGCACTGCCGGGCCAGAACACACCTCTGGCCCGGCAGTTTTTTCATGCGCCTCGAATCGATTGCTCGAATCGATCAGACGGTGCCGCCGACGGCCGCGGCCTGCGCGTTCGCGGCGTTCGCGACGGCGTTGTTGGCGTCCACCGCGGCGTTGTTGGCCTCGACCGCGCTGGCCGCGCCGACCACCTGGCCGACACCGCCGGCGACCTGAGCCAGGTCCCCCAGGGCGGCGAGCGCGTTGAGGGCGTTGGCTCCGTTGATCCGGCCGATGCGCGGGGTACCGAGGGTGGGACGAGCGGACGCGAGGATGACACCCTCCACGGGGAGGTCCATACGGTCCATGGCCTTCGCAATGCTGCTCATTCGCTTTCCCTTTCGTTTAGAGGGCTTCGGAGATTCTTTTTCCGTGCCCTTCGAGAAAGAACACTACGGGCGGCCCCAGGGGCCCACATCCAGAAAATTGATTAATTTCAGAGTGACGGGGTTCACATGGTTGAGGGCGGCGCGAAAAAGGCCCGGACCACGCGGTCCGGGCCTTTCGGTAAGGGGATTGTCGAGACTTATCGAATTCGGCGCAGCGCCGACGCCGCCGCGTTCGCGCCGCACATGCCGTGGGCGCCCGCTCCCGGTGGTGTGGCGGCGGAGCAGATGTACATGCCCGGCACACCGGTGCTGTACGGGTCGAGTGCGGCGCGGGGGCGCAGCACCAGCTGGCGGGCGGTGTTCGCGCCGGCGACGACGTCACCGCCGACGTAGTTCGGGTTGTACTCCTCGAAGGCGGCCGGTGAGCGGACGGCCATGTCCAGGACGCGCTCGCGGAATCCGGGGGCGAAGCGTTCGATCTGCGCGACGACCGCCTCCGTGGCGTCGCCGTCGTAGCCGTGCGGGACGTGCGCGTACGTCCAGACGGGGTGGACGTCGCCCTTCGAACGCCGTGGATCGGCCAGGTACTGCTGGCCGACGAGCACGAAGGGCCGCTGTGGCATGCGCCCGGCGTGGATGGCCCGTTCGGCGGCGGCGACCTCCTCGTAGGTGCCCCCGAGATGGACGGTGCCGGCCCGGCGGGCCGCCTCGTTCCGCCAGGGCACGCCCTCCTGGACGGCGAAGTCGACCTTGAAGGCGCCGGGTCCGTGGCGGTAGCGGCGGTACGCCCGGGCCACCCGCGCGGGCAGCCGGTCGCCCAGGATGTCGGCGACCGCGCGGGGCGCGAGGTCGAAGAGGACCATGTCGGCCGGGGGCAGGTCGGCCTGGGAGCGCACCCGGATCCCGGTCTCGATCCGGCCGCCGAGCTCCACGATCAGCGCCGCCAGCGCGTCGCTGATCGCCCGGGAACCGCCCGCGGCCACGGGCCAGCCGTGGCGGTGGCCGGCGGCGATGATGGTCAGCCCGACCGCGGCACTCGCCGGCCGGTTGAACGGGCGGAACGCGTGCGCGGCCACCCCGGCGAAGAGCGCGCGGGTGGCCTCCGACCGCCACAGCCGGGCCACGACGGCGGTGGGCAGCAGGGCCTGTGGCCCGAACCGGGCCAGGCGCAGGGGATGGCGCGGCAGATGGGCGAGGGGCCGCATGAGGTCCTCGGCGAGCTCGTCGTAGCCGCCCGCGAGCGGCCCGAACACCTGCCGCCAGCTGCGGGCGTCGACACCGCCGAGACCGTCGGCGGTCTCCGCCACCGACCGGTGCAGTACCCCGGCCTCGCCGGAGTCCAGCGGGTGCACGCAGTCGATGTCCGGCAGGCACCAGCTGAGGCCGTGGCGGCCGAGGTCGAGGCCGCGCAGGAACGGGGAGCCGACGGCCATGGGGTGGGTGGCGGAGCAGTGGTCGTGCAGGAGTCCCGGGGTCAGTTCGCTGGTGCGGGTGCCGCCGCCGATGGTGTCGGCGGCCTCCAGCACGGTGACCTCCACGCCTTCCCGGGCGAGGTACGCGGCGGCGGCAAGCCCGTTGGGGCCGCTGCCCACCACGACGGCCGTACTCATGGGCCTCCTCCCGTCACTTCGAGAATGGCTGGGCCGGGCCCTCGGCAGGGCCCGGCCCGGGCCGTTTCACCACTCTGCGGAACGTGTGAAGGCCGTCCCGGCACCTTTGGGTCTCCGACATTAGGGGCCGCCCCGGTCCGGCGCATTCGTAGAATTGCCTAACTCTCGCGCCGGATCGCCTACACCGCGTCCCAGTTCATCTCCGGCTCGGGTTCCTTACGGGCATTGCGCTTGGCGTGGCGTCCGGGTTGTGGCGGGCGGGGCGAGGGAACCGCAGCGGCGGGGCGTTCCACGCTCTGGAGGGCGGGCTGTTCGAGCAGCGGGAAATGGGCGATGAGCCACCAGCCGCCGTCGTCGGCGGAGCCCGCGGTCAGGGAGCCGCCGACCGCCTCCGCGCGTTCGCGCAGACCGATCAGGCCGTAGCCGCCGTCGCCTCCCGTGGGGAGGGAACTCCGGCGCTGGGAGGCGGTGTTGTAGACATCGACCCGCAGCAGGTCGTGTCCGGTGCGGTGGACGCGTACGGTCGCCTGGGCGCCCGGCGCGTGCCGTCGTACGTTGGTCAGCGCCTCCTGTACCACTCGGTGGACCGCGGAGCCCACCTCGGGCAGCAGGTCGCTTCTGCGGGCGGCGCGGGTGATCTCGAGCTGGGCGGTCGATCCGTCGCCCTGGCCACTGAACGCCGAGACGAGTTTGACGAGTTCGGCGTACGGCTCGTCCGGCACCTCGACGGTGGTGTGCTCGACGGTGGTCTGCTCGCCTTCCTCGCGCAGTACGCGGACCAGGCGGCGCATCGAGTCCATGGTCCGCTGCCCGGCCTCGGCGATGTTGGTCAGGATGGGGCCGATCTGCTGGGGCGCGCTCGCGTGGATCACCCCGGCGGCGTGCGCCTGGGCGATGATGCCCGTCACATGGTGAGCGACGAAGTCGTGCAGCTCCCGGGCGAGTTGCACCCGCTCGGCGAGCCGTACGGCGGCGATCGTGCGCCTGCGCCGGGCGGCCAGGGTACGCAGGTAGCAGCCGGTTCCGACCGCCCCGCCGACGGCGAACGTCAGCAGGAAGGGATAGGTCAGGGTGATTCCGGTGCCCCCGGTGCGCAGGGGTTCGTCGATGATGCTGACCCCCATCGCGGCCGCCAGTGCCAGGGCGATGCCGGGGCGGTCGACGTCATGGCAGACACGGGCGACCAGGACCAGCATGCAGGCCGTCTCCAGCAGCCCCCATTCGGGCATGGCCCAGCCCATGAGGCAGGTGCCCAGCGTCACCGCCGTCGAACCGGCCGCGGAGATTCCGGCCCGTAACTCGGTGCTCAGGCGCGCTTCCGGCACGAGCAGCAGCGCCAGGGCGAGGGGGCCGGTCACGAGCGGCAGCCAGTCGAGGGGGCCGCGCTGCCGGGAGCCGATGATCCCCATGTCCACCATCCACAGCATGCCCAGCGCCGGGTACAGGGTGCGGCGGGTCAGCCACCCCCGCACGGGTGATCGAGGAGGGCCCTGGTGCGGCTGGGTCGCTCGAGCCGAGAGTGCCGCGAGTGACGAAGTTGTCATACAACCGGAGGCTAGGCAGGCGGGCGCCTGTCCAACAGCGAGTGGAAGGATCTGTGGGCAGGGACACAGATCGAATACAGGATCATCACAGAACGACGGTCAATGTCCCATCCGTACAGCTCCGTTGGCCCAGGCCCAGGCGGCGACCTCCACCCGGTTGCGCACACCGAGCTTGTGGTGGATGTGACCCAGATGTGTCTTCACGGTCGACAGCGACAGGCACAGCTCGTCACTGATCTCCTGATTGGTACGGCCCACCGCCACCAGTCGAGCCACGTCCAACTCCCTTGCGCTGAGCGCTGATTCGGGGTCGCAGGCGTCATCGGCCGGCGCCGACGCCCGCTCCAGCTGCTTCAGCAGCCGGAGCGTCACCGCGGGCGAGACCAGTGCGTCACCGCGGGCCGCCGCCCGCACCGCCTCGACCAGCAGCGCGGGCGCCGCGTCCTTCAGCAGAAAGCCGCAAGCTCCGTTGCGCAGCGCCACGTTGAGGTAGTCGTCCTGGTCGAAGCTGGTGACCACCACGACCCGCGTCGGGTGGGTGGCTCCGGGGCCCGCGAGTAGACGCGTCACCTCCAGCCCGTCCAGCTTCGGCATACGGACGTCCACCATGCACACGTCCGGCCGCAACGCGCGCGCCAACTCCACGCACGCGAGCCCGTCGGCGGCCTCTCCGACCACCTCGATGCCTTCCTGTGCGTCGAGGATGAGCCGGAAACCGGCCCGGACCAGGTCCTGGTCGTCGGCGATCAGCACGCGTGTGGGTGTACGGCTCACGCAGCCGAGCATGCCATGGATCACGTGCCGGATCCGGCCGTCCACGGAAAGCCGGCGGAGCGAACGGCCATAGGGATCGAGCGAGTTGGGGGGATCTTCCCGCCGATCGGCCGATGCCTACTTCCGGGTATCGGTCCAATGACCGATGGCCGGGGCCCGGGAGTCACGGAAGAGTCACGACGCACCAGGCGGAATCCGCCGCTGGTCCTTGACCCCCCATTCCTTGACTCCCCATCCCTTGCCCCTTCTCCGAACAAGGCAGGCACCATGGCAGTGACAGTGGACAGCTCCGGCCGACTCAGCACCCGGGAACTGGAGATCCTCCTGCTGGCCGCCCACGGTATGTCGGACGCGGACATGTCCGACCAACTGTCGATCTCGCCCCGTACGGTGGCCTCCCATATGCGCAGCATCCGGGAGAAGTTGTGCGCGAAAAATCGCACACATCTCGTCGCGATCGCACTGCGCGCGGAAATCCTCGCGCTGCGAACGGACCGGACCGAGCTCACGGACCGTTCAGCGTGGTCGGGCGGGCTGGACCGGCTGGACGAAACGTTCCGCCTGACGGGACGGAGCGGGGTCCGGACCCGGCCCCTCCGCGCCGCGTAGCCCTCCGCGCCGCATAGCCCGACGGGCCCTCACGCCGGAGCGAACCGCACCCCCGCCACCCCCAGCTCGGCCCGAGTGAGCCGTACCCGCAGCCGCTCCCCCAGCGGCAGCGGAACCCCGTCGCCCTCGATCCTCGCCACCACCGCCGGAGACTCCAACTGCACTGTCCCGACCGTCGGTTCGCGCTCCTCCACGTCCACCACGCAGCCCTCGAAGACCTCCCCCACCCGGCCCTTGAGGATCGCGGCCTCGACGATGTCCACGCAGCCGCGTTCCACCGCGCCCGCGCGTCGTCCGCCCTCGGCCATCTCCCCGGGGAGGGCGTCCAGGGCCGCCAACACCCAGTCGGGCGGGGGCTGTTCGGCGACGGCGGCCAGGCAGATCTCCGAGGCGTACCGGTCGGCCAGGCGGCGCAGGGGTGCCGTGCAGTGGGCGTAGGGCGCGGCCACGGCCGAGTGGGTCGTGATGTCGGGGACTTCGCCGTCGCGGAAGACCGTGTAGCCGGCGCCTCTCAGCAGGGTCGTGCACTCCTGGAGGAAGGCCGCGTGGTGGGGGCGGTGCGGGTCGAGGGAGCGGATCAGGGCCGCGTACGACACATGGTGCGGCCAGTCGATGTGCAGGGCCTGGGCGGTGCGGCGCAGCCGGCCGACCGCGCCGTCCGGGGCGGCGGGGAGGGTACGGAGTACGCCCGTGCCGTACGCCAGCATCAGCTCGGCCGCCGCCATGCCGGTGAGGAGGGAGATCTGCGCGTTCCAGCCCTCGGCGGGCAGGGGCGCGCGGTAGGTGAGGCTGTAGGTGTGCGCGTCCTCGACGATCTCCTGCTCGGGCACGTTCAGCGAGATGCCGCCGCGTTCGACCTCGAGGCGTTCCCGTGCCTCGCCGATGTCCTTGAGGAGGGCGAGCGGCTCCTCCGCCGTTCCGGTGTCGAGCCTGTGCTGTACGTCCGCGTAGTCAAGTTTGGCTCGGCTGCGGACGAGCGCCCGGTGCACGTCCGCGGTGACGGTACGGCCGTCCGCGTCGAGGTCGATCGTCCAGAGGGCGGCCGGGCGGGTGCGGCCCGGGAGGAGGCTCGCCGCGTCCTCGCTGAGCACGGGTGGGTGCAGCGGGGTCTTCTCGTCCGGGAAGTAGAGCGTGGTGACCCGGCGGTGCGTCTCCTTGTCCAGCGTTCCGCCGGGTACGACGAACGCCGCCACGTCCGCGATGGCGTACCGGACGCGGAAACCGCCGCCCGGGCGGCGGGAGAGGTGCATCGCCTGGTCGAGGTCCGTGGAGGTGGGCGGGTCGATGGTGAGGAAGGGGATGTCCGTGGCGTCGACCGCCGGAGGGGGCAGGGCCATCGCGGCCCGGTCCGCCTCGGCCAGTACGGCGGGCGGGAAGCCGTCGGGGACGCCGAGTTCGGCGCGCAGGGCGGTGAGGGCGGCCCGGAGCGGGGCTTCGGGGGCACCGGTCACGCGTATGGGGCGGCGGGGCATGGAACGAGCGTAGGCACAGATCAGGCGGGCCCGCCTCACCACGTAATCTGACGCGAGTCGACGCCGCGTACCTGTTGGGAGAACTCACCGTGCTCGTCCTGCTGCCCCCCTCCGAAGGCAAGGCCGCTTCGGGGCGCGGCGCCCCGCTGAAGCTGGAGTCGCTGTCCCTGCCGGGGTTGACCGCCGCCCGTGAGGCCGTGCTCGCGGAGCTCGTGGAGCTGTGCGTCGGGGACGAGGACAAGGCGCGTGAGGTGCTCGGGCTCAGTGAGGGGCTGCGGGGTGAGGTCGCCAAGAACGTCAACCTGTTGACGGCGGGCGCTCGGCCCGCCGGGCAGGTCTACACGGGGGTGCTGTACGACGCGCTCGACCTCGCCTCTCTCGACGCCGCCGCGAAGAAGCGGGCCGCGCGGTCGCTGCTGGTCTTCTCGGGGCTGTGGGGTGCCGTCCGGATCACGGACCGTATTCCCTCGTACCGGTGCTCGATGGGGGTGAAGCTGCCGGGGCTCGGGGCGTTGGGGGCGCACTGGCGTGCGCCGATGGCGGCGGTTCTGCCCGAGGTTGCCGGGGAGGGGCTTGTTCTCGATCTGCGGTCGGCCGCGTATGCGGGGGCGTGGAAGCCCAAGGGGGAGGTTGCGGGGAGGACGGCTACCGTGCGTGTGCTGCATGCGCCTACCCGGAAGGTTGTCAGTCACTTCAACAAGGCGACCAAGGGGCGGATTGTGCGGAGTCTGGTGAGTGGAGGGGCGGTGCCCTCCGGGCCCGGGGAGTTGGTGGAGGTGTTGCGGGAGCTGGGGTATGTCGTGGAGGTTGCGGTGGCGGGGAGGGGTGGGGTGGCTTGGGGGCTTGATGTGTTGGTGGACGAGGTTCATTGAGGGGCGCTCCGCGAGGGGCGCGTCGTGTTGTTCGGCGGGTGCTGCGCCGTGGGGGCTTGTCGCGCAGTTCCCCGCGCCCCTATAGGGCGCGTTTCCTGGCCCATTGCAGTATGTGCAACGGTCTTTGCGTGTAATCCCATCCGTTCTTGAGCTTGCGGGTGTTGTTGCCGGGGGCTGCCCGCCATTGAGGTCACCCTGCGTACGCCCGTTGCGCTGGAAGCCATTCGGGCCGTTGCCGATGCCGTTGCCGCCGGGGCCCGTTTTCTTGTGAGTCCGGGGTGGACGGACGTACTGCTGGAGTCCATGCGGGCGTCCGGGGTGCCGCGAGCGCGGGGTGAGCGAGATGAAGTTCTTTCCGGCGGAGGCGGCCGGTGGCACCGCGTATCTGAAATCCCTGGCCGGGCCGCTCCCCCAGGCCCGGTTCTGTCCTCGCGCTGCCCAACGTGCGGATGCGATCGCCGCGCGCGACTGGGAGCGGGTCGAGACGCCGGCCCGTCGGGCGGCGGCGCTCAGCGCAGGTGCGACGTGTCGTTGAAGAGCCGTACGCTCGCGTTGCCGTCCGTGTAGTACGCCACCGCCGACAGCGAGGCCGCCGAGAGTTCCATGCGGAACAGGGACTCGGGCGGGGCGCCCAGGGCCAGGCGTACCAGGGTCTTGATCGGGGTCACGTGGGTGACCAGCAGGACCGTACGGCCCGCGTGGGCCGCGATCAGCTTGTCGCGGGTGACGGCCATCCGGCGTGCGGTCGCCGCGAAGCTCTCGCCGCCGCCCGTCGGTTCGGCGTCCGGGGAGGCCAGCCAGGCGTTCATGTCGTCCGGGTAGCGCTCGCGCACCTCGCCGAAGGTCAGGCCCTCCCACGCGCCGAAGTCCGTCTCGCGCAGGCCGTCGTCGATGGTGACGTCGAGGCCGAGGCGGGTCGCGACCGCGGCGGCGGTCTGGCGGGTGCGGGTCAGTGGGGAGGCGATGATCGCCTCGATCGTGCCGCGCGCGGCCAGGGCGGCCGCCGCGCGCTCGGCCTGGTCCCGGCCCACGTCCGAGAGGGACGGGTCGGTGCCGCCGCTGCCCGAGAAGCGCTTCTGGGGGGTGAGGGGGGTTTCGCCGTGGCGGAGGAGTACGAAGGTGGCGGGGGCGCCCATGTCTGCGGGGGCCCAGCCTGTGCGAGGGGTTGCCACCTTGTGCGCGGCGCGGGCGTCGACTTCGGTCTTCTCGGCCGTTGTCACAGTGCCGGCCGGTGGGGGCTGGTCGCGCAGTTCCCCGCGCCCCTTGGGTGGGACGCCTGAGCCTGTGGTGCGAAGTTCCGCCGTCGAAGCCGATGCCGACCACTGTTCGCCGCGCTTGCCCGCGTCCATCGCCTCGTTTGCCAGGCGGTCCGCGTGCTTGTTGCGTTCGCGTGGGATCCACTCGTACGTCACCTGCCCGGCGACCGGGTACACCTGGGCCGCCTCGGCAGCCAGGGGCTTCATGTCCGGGTGCTTGATCTTCCAGCGGCCCGACATCTGCTCGACGACCAGCTTGGAGTCCATACGGACGCGGACAGTGGCCGCGGGGTCGAGTGCGCGGGCCGCGCGCAGGCCGGCGATCAGGCCCCGGTACTCGGCGACGTTGTTGGTGGCGATGCCGATGTACTCGGCCGCCTCCGCCAGCGTCTCGCCCGTGGCCGCGTCGATGACGACCGAACCGTAGCCCGCGGGACCCGGGTTGCCCCGGGAACCGCCGTCGGCCTCGACGATGAACTCCCGCACGCCACCTGCTCCTTAAGGACCTTTACAGACCGGACTCGGAGGTACGCACCAGGATGCGGCGGCAGTTCTCGCAACGCAGTACGGCGTCGGGGGCGGCGGCCTTCACCTCGTTGACCTCGGTGATGTTCAGCTCCAGGCGGCAGCCCTCGCAGCGGCGCTGGTAGAGGCGGGCGGCGCCCACTCCACCCTGCTGCAGGCGCAGCTTGTCGTACAGCTTCAGGAGGTCCTCGGGCACCGAGCCCGCGATGACCTCGCGCTCCTTCGTCGCCGTGGCCACCTCGCCGTCGAGGGACTCGTACGCCGCCTCGCGCCGCGCGGTCGCGTCGTCGATCTTGCCCTGGACCGCGCCGACCCGCTCGGTCAGCTCGGCGACCCGCTCCTGCGCGGACTCACGGCGCTCCATGACCTCGAGGACGATGTCCTCCAGGTCGCCCTGCCGCTTGGCGAGGGAGACGATCTCGCGCTGGAGGTTCTCCAGGTCCTTGGGCGAGCTGACGGCGCCGGAGTCCAGACGCTGCTGGTCGCGGGTGGCGCGCTGGCGCACCTGGTCCACGTCCTGCTCGGCCTTGGTCTGCTCACGGCCGCAGTCGCTCTCCTCCGTCGTCGCGGCCACCAGCAGGTCGCGCAGCTGCGTGAGGTCCTTGGTCAGCGACTCGATCTCGGCGTGCTCGGGCAGCGACTTGCGCTTGTGCGCGAGCTGCTGGAGGCGGACGTCGAGGGCCTGGACGTCGAGAAGGCGGATCTGGTCGGCGGGCGCGGCGTTCAGTTGGGGGCTCCCAGTGCTTCGGAGGTAGCTGCAGATGTGGTGGTGGACGCCGCGTGGGCGGTCCAGGGGTCGGTGACCGTCGCGGAGACATGGACCCGCAGGCCCCAACCGTGACGGTCGGAGATCTCGTCGAGCTGGGCGGCGGCCAGCTCGCACCAGGGCCACTCGGTGGCCCAGTGCGCCGCGTCGAGCAGCGCGAGGGGGTTGTGGGTGCCGGTGCCCGTGCCGGTGCTGTGGGCGCTGTGGGCGCGGGCCTCGGATGCCGGGTGGTGGCGCAGGTCCGCGGTGAGGAAGGCGTCGACACCGGCCGCGCGTACGTCGTCGAAGAGGCTGTCGCCCGAGCCGCCGCTGACGGCGACCGTGCGGACGAGGGCCTCGGGGTCGCCGGCGACCCGGATGCCCTGCGCGGTCGCGGGCAGCCGTTCGGCGGCGCGGGCGGCGAACTCGCGGACGGTCAGCGGGTGGTCCAGCTCGCAGACCCGGCCGAGGCCGCGTCGGCCGGCGGGGTCGGAGGGGTCCGGTACGAGAGGTCGTACGACGCGCAGGTCGAGGGCGCCGGCGAGGGCGTCGCTGACTCCCGGGTCGGCGCGGTCGGCGTTGGTGTGGGCGACGTGCAGGGCGATGTCGTGCTTGATGAGGGTGTGCACGACCCGGCCCTTGAAGGTGTCCGCGGCGACCGTGGTCGTACCGCGCAGATAGAGCGGGTGGTGGGTGACCAGCAGATCGGCGCCCAGCTTCACGGCCTCGTCGACGATGTCCTGGACGGGGTCCACGGCGAACAGGACCCGGGTGACCTCCTGGTCGGGGTCGCCCGCGACCGTGCCGACCGCGTCCCACGACTCGGCCCGCTCGGGGGGCCAGAGGGCGTCCAGCGCGGCGATGACTTCAGACAGACGAGGCACGAAGCTAGGCTACCTGGCTGGTCCGCGCGCCTGAACCGGTACGCCCACACCCTCTGGTCCCCCACCCCGGTCAGCACACGCGCCGCCGTTTCCTCAGGCGAATCGTTACTTGGCCACCCTTATGTGTGAAATGGGCGCTGCCGGGTCCCCCGCCTGTGCGTGCGAAAACTACCTTCGTCGCCGGAGGTGACCGATCGATGACGGCCTGTGCGATCGAACCCGCGGTGGTGTACCCGCGGGCGGAGTGCGCGATCACTGCGGACGGTGCCTACGGCGCCCGGCTCGCGCGCAGCGGCGACTCCTGGTTCCCGGAGCGCTGGACGCTCGACGGACCCGAGCCGTACGCCGTGCCGCTGCCCGGCAACCAGCCGGAGGAGCCCGGTACGCAGGTGCTGCCGATGGGCGATGGGCGCGTCCTCATCCACCGTCCGATCGACGGCCGGCACACCTTCGCGCTGCTCTACCCGACCGGCCCCGGCACCGGCGAACTCCCCCTCGGCGCCGTCGAGTGCCCCGACCCCGGCACCCCGCTGCGGCTGCTGCCCCCGGCTCCGGGCGGCGACCGCGCGTACGCCCTCGCCCTGGGCCCGCGTTCGACGACGGTGTGGCTGGTGGCGGGCGGCGCCTTCGGCCCTGAGTACGTCACGGAGGTGCCCGGCCGCTGCTCGGGCGGGGTCTGGCTGGACCGCACGGGCCGGCTGCTCGCCCTGGACCGGGAGGCCGGGGGGTGCACGAAGGCGGTCGTGGTCGACCTGGAGCGCGACGGCGAGGTGTCGCCGCTGCTGCAGATCTCGGCGGAGAGCAACGACCGGCTGCTGCTCGCGGACGCGGACAGCGGACTGCTGCTGATCGGCTCGGACGCGCCCTCGCCCGGCGGGCAGGAACGGTTGGCCTGGGGGGTGCTGGGCAGCACGCTGCCGGTGCGGTTCCCGGAGTGCCTGCGGATCGACGGGTGCGCGCTCACGCCGTTCGCGATCCAGCCGGGGCAGATGTTGACGCCGGAGAGCTGCGGAGTGGCGTTGCGGGTCGAGGGTTCGGCGGGGAGCTGGGTGGGGGTGTGGCGGCCCGCCGCGCGGCAGGTGCGGCACTTTCCGGCGCCGGAGGGGTGGCTGGCGGGGGTCGGGCTGTGGAGCAGGGACGGCGAGCTGCAACTGCCGTACGCGACGGGGGAGGTGCCGTGCGGGGTGGTCCGGGTGCGGGCCGAGGAGCCCGGGGAGGGTATGGAGAGGGGGGAGGGTGGGGAGAGTGGTCCGGGTTGCGTGTCGGGGGCGGTGACGGGCGCGGAGGCGAACGCTGAGCCGGGGACGGAGACGGGTGTTCCGGCGCCTGTCGCCGTGGCTCGGCCCGTGCCCTTGCAGCAGGCTCCGCTGGGGCGGCTCGTGACGAAGACCGGGAAGCCGGGTAACGAAGTGGCGAAGCTTGTAACGAAGTAGTCCCGGTCCGTGTGTGCGGCTCGTGTCACCCGTGGGTGGGTTGGTTAAGATCATCCGGCTGTTAGAAAGATCATGTTGACGGGGTGAACAGTTACCGATGAACGACGCAAGCACCAGCACCATTCAGCCGCTGTCCGCCGACGCCCACGAGGCCACCGGCCACAGCAGGGGCCAGGGCAGGCACCGGGGTCCCGTCTCGGCCCACAACGACGAGACGACCCCGCACGGCCGTCACCGCAAGCCGTCCGAGCAGGCCGAGAACCGGGCCTGACGACACGTCAAGTACGTCCAGTACGTCAAGTACTGTGCGGCCCCGCCCGGTTGGCTACGGGCGGGGCCGCTCTGCGTGTCAGCGCTGTCGGCGCTGTCGGCGCTGTCGGCGCCGGGTCAGCCGTGCTTGAGGCCGAGCACCTCCGCCGCCGCGAACGTCTCCCCGGCGGGTCGCGCCGCGTAGTGCGGGGTGAGGAGGGCGTCCAGTTCGTCGTAGGTGAAGGTGTCCTGCTTGCTGTCGAACTTGGCGGCCACCCGGGGCCGTTCGACGACGGCGACCATCCCGCCGTGGACGACGAGCAACTGTCCGTTGACATGTGCGGCGGCCGGTGAGGCCAGATAGCCGACGAGCGGGGCGACATGCTCGGGGGCGAGGGGGTCGAGGCCGCTCTGACCGTTCTGACCGTTCTCGCTCTGCTCGAAGTCGCCGAAGACGTCCTCGGTCATACGCGTCCGGGCGCGCGGGCAGATCGCGTTCGCCGTCACGCCGTACTTGGCGAGGGCGAGGGCCGTGGAGGTGGTCAGCCCGACGATGCCGCCCTTCGCGGCGGCGTAGTTGGGCTGTCCCGCCGAACCGGCGAGGAACGCCTCCGAGGACGTGTTCACGATCCGCCCGTACACCGGCGCGCCGGTCGCCTTGGCGCGGCCCCGCCAGTGTGCGGCGGCGAAGTGGGTCGTGTTGAAGTGGCCCTTGAGGTGGACCCGGATGACGGCGTCCCACTCCCCCTCCGTCATGGAGAAGATCATGCGGTCCCGCAGGATGCCCGCGTTGTTGACCAGGATGTCCAGCTTCCCGAACTCGGCGATCGCCAACTCGACCAGTTCACGGGCCTGTTGCTGGTCGGCCACGTCCCCGGTGTGCGCGATGGCCGTGCCGCCCGCCGCACGGATCTCGGCGGCGACCTCCTCGGCGGGGGTGGCGGACGCCTCGCCCGAGCCGTCCCGGCCGGGCTGCCCGTAGTCGTTGACGACGACGGCCGCGCCGAGCCGGGCCAGTTCCAGTGCCTCGACCCGGCCGAGCCCGCGCCCCGCGCCCGTGACGATCGCGGCGAGCCCCTCAAGTGGCGACGACGGTAGCGGTAGCGGTAGCGGTAGCGGCGACGGTGACGATGACGATGACGGTGAAGGTGACGGCAGTGACATCGGTGTCGCCCCTCAGATCTCGATGCACGTACGCAGTGCGGTTCCCGTGCGCATCTGGTCGAGGGCCTCGTTGATGCCGGCGAGCGGTACGCGGTGGGTGATGAGGCCCGCGAGGTCGACGCGGCCCGCGCGCCAGAGGGCGATCGTGCGCTCGTAGGACCGCAGGACGTCGCCGCCGCCGTACATGGACGGCAGAATGCGCTTCTCGTCGAAGAACAACTCGAACATGTTGAGCTGGAGGTTGTCGTCCATGGCGCCCGCGCCGACGACGACCATGGTGCCGCCGCGCCGGGTGGTGTCGTAGGCGGTGCGGGCGGTGGCGGAGCGGCCGACGACCTCGAAGACGTAGTCGAACCCCTCGCCGCCGGTGAGCTGTTGCTTGGCGTCGGCCAGCTCGTCCGGCGAAACGGCCTTGGTGGCACCGAACTTGAGCGCGGACTCGCGGCGCGAGAGCACCGGGTCGACGGCGACGATCTCGGCGGCGCCCTGGAGCCGCGCGCCCTGTATCGCGGAGATGCCGACGCCTCCGCAGCCGATGACGGCGACCGACGAACCGGCGGTCACGTCAGCGGTGTTGAGGGCGGCGCCGAGTCCGGTGGTGACTCCGCAGCCGATGAGGGCGGCGATGTCGAAGGGCACGTCGTCGGGGATGGGCACGGCGCAGCCCGCGGCGACGACGACCTCCTCGGCGAAGGTGCCGGTGCCGGCCATACCGAAGACATCCCCGCCGGGGCGCCTGAAGTTGGGGGTGCCCGCGTTCATGAACCCGGCCAGGCACAGCTCGGTCTGGCCGCGCTTGCACGCGGGACACTCGCCGCAGGCGGGCAGCCAGCACACGACGACCCGGTCACCGGCCTTCAAGTGGGTTACACCGTCCCCCACTTCGAGGATCTCCCCGGCGCCCTCGTGGCCCGGGACGAAGGGAGCCGGCTGCGGAAGCACACCACTCATCGCGGAGAGGTCCGAGTGGCACAGCCCGGTGGCCCGTACCCGGATCCTCACCTTCCCGGGGCCGAAGCCCACGGCCTCGACGTCGTCCAGGACGTCGAGCTTGTCCTGCCCGATCTCGTGCAGTACGGCTGCGCGCATGATGCGGCTCCCCTCAGGAACATGCTTGGTACGAAGCTCAACCCACGGGTGTGCGGTCGGGTGTGTGGTTGCATGTGCGGTCGCGTGCGCGGTCGCGTGCGCGGTCGCGTGTGCGATTCATGAGTGTTCGACGACGGTGTCCGCCAGTACGGGCGCGTCCTCCCGCTCGACGGCGGTGACCGACACCTGGACGCGGTCCGGTCCGGGCGTCCACATCCGGATGCGCAGGGTCTCGCCAGGGAACACGACCCCGGCGAAGCGCGTGCGGTACGCGCGGACCCGGCCCACTTCCCCGCCGAGGACCGTGTCGACGACCGCCTTGAGTGTCATGCCGTAGGTGCACAGCCCGTGCAGGATGGGCCGCTCGAACCCGGCGCGGGCGGCGAACTCGGGGTCGGCGTGCAGCGGGTTCCAGTCGCCGGAGAGCCGGTAGAGCAGCGCCTGGTCCTCGCGGACGGTCCGCTCGACGACCTTCACGGGATCGCCGTCGGGCGCCGGGAGCCGGTTCGAGGGTCCACGGTCGCCGCCCCAGCCGCCCTCTCCGCGTACGAAGATCTGCGCGTCGCTCGTCCACAACGGGCCGTCGGCGTCGGCGACTTCGGTGCGCATGACGAGGATCGCCGCGCTGCCCTTGTCGTACACGGCGGCGATGCTTCCGGTGGCGCGCGCTTTGCCCTCGACCGGGATCGGACGGTGCAGTTCGATGCTCTGGCCGCCGTGCAGGACGTGGGCGAGGTCGACGTCGACGCCGGGCATGGAGAGGCCGCCGATCACGTCCGGGGAGTCGTTGCCGGCGACGGTGGCGAAGCTGGGCAGGACATGCAGCCGGGATTCGAGGGTGTAGCGGAGTTCGCCGGGGTCGGTCGCGGGGAGGCCGGCGCCGATGCCGAGGTGGTAGAGCTGCACGTCCTTGCGTCCCCAGGCGATCTCTGCGGACCGGGGTTCGGCGGCGACGGCCTTGGCGGCGTCAATGGGCATGGGGCTCCTGATCAACTAGTGGGACGGGCATCTCACCAGACAAACAACTCGCGGGACTGAGACCTCGGTACGACCGTCCGCACCGTCGGCCGTACCGAGGTCGATACGGGCCGATCTAGAACGCGTTCCAGTCCGGCGCCCCCTGTTGTATAGCCGAGCGGTCCCGAGTTGTGAATACTCCTGACGATGCGTCAGCTCGGTGGCCCCGGGCCGCCCGGCACGCCGGGCCGGGACATTTGTCCTGCCGGACTCCGTACATCGGCATCTGCCCGGCGTGCCGCCCGCTTCGTACGCTGTCGCACATGTCGTGGATACGGAAGGCCGCCTGCCTGGTGGGCGAGTGGCGCGTGGAGCGGATGCGCTGGCGGGCGGACATGGCGCGGTACAAGGCCGCCCGGCGTGCCGCGCGGAAGGCGGGTGTGCCGGAACCGGAGAACCCGGGGCCGCCGCCCACCGGTTTCGCCCTGCTGCCCTGGCTGCTGCTGGGCCTGGGCTCCTTCTCCAACCTCCTCGAGGGCCGGACCCCGCTGCCCTGGATCGGCGCGTTGGGGCTGCTCACCTTCAACTCCCTCTACATCTTCGTCACGTTCCGTGCCTTCACGAAGGAGACGCGGGCCGCCAGGTCCACGCGGGTGGCGCTCGTCGCCATGGGCACGCTGACCTGCGCGCTGGCCATCGGGTACGGCGGCACCTGGCTGTACTTCTTCCCGCTGCTCGGGCTGGCCACGGGCGCGGTGATGCGCGGCCCGTGGCTGGGCCGCACCGGACTCTCGCTCGCGGCGCTGGCGGGGGCCGTGTCCGCCGTACACGAGGGCTGGGACGCGCTGAACGTGGCATACGGGACGTTCCTGTCGACGATGGTGACGGCGGCGATCCTGTCCCTGGCCGAGGCGGTACGTGAACTGCGGGCGGCGCGCGAGGAGTTGGCGCACCGCGCGGTCGAGGAGGAGCGGCTGCGGTTCTCGCGTGACCTGCACGATCTGCTGGGCCACACCCTGTCGGTGATCGTGGTCAAGTCGGAGGCGGCGCGTCGGCTGGCGCCCCGGGACATGGACGCGGCCCTGCACCAGATCACGGACATCGAGTCGGTGGGCCGCCAGGCCCTGACGGAGATCCGCGAGGCGGTGACGGGCTACCGCCAGGGCGGCCTGGCCGCAGAGCTGGACCGCGCGGAGTCGGTCCTGACGGCGGCGGACATCACCCCGGTGATCCACCGCTCGGGCCCACCCCTGTCACCGACGGCGGAGGCACTGCTGGGGTGGGTGGTGAGAGAGGCGGTCACGAACGTCGTACGGCACAGCGACGCGACACGGTGCGAGATCACGGTGGAGGGGGCGGCAGGGTCGGGGGCGCGGAGGTCGGATACGGGGGGTGCGAGCGCGCGGGGGACGCGCTGGGGAGCGGAGGGCGCGCGCTCGCGGGGCTCGGGCGCGGCGACCATGACCGGGGCGGGCTCGGGCGCGATGGGAGCGGGTGCGGCGGGCAGGGGCCTGGGCCCGGTGGACAGAGGCACGGGTGCGGTAGGCAGGGACATGGGTGCGGTGGGCAGGGGCACGGGTGCGGTAGCCAGGGACCTGGGCCCGGTGGACAGAGGCACGGGTGCGGTAGGCAGAGGCACAGGCACGGCAGGCAGGGACCTGGGTGCGGAGGGCACGAGCGCGGGCGCGATAGACAGGGGCCCAGGCCCGGAGGGCACGAGCGCGGCGACCATGACCGGGGAAGGCTCTGGCGCGGAGGGCGCGCCCCCGCTGGGTTCGGGATCGCGGGGGTCGGGCTTGGTGGGCACGGGGCCGAAAGGCACCGCCGAGGATGACTCCGGCGCGGAGGCCACGGGCGCCGCGGCCACGACCGGCGACAGCTCGAGCACGGCGGGCACGAGCCCGGCGACCACGACCGGGGAGGCCTCGGGCGCGGAGGGCGCGCCCCCGCTGGGTTCGGGATCGCGGGGGGCGGGCTTGGTAGGGGCGGGGTCGGAAGGCGCGTCCGGGGAGGGGATGCGGTTGCAGGACTTGGGCACGAGTGAGTGGGTGTGTCTGCGTGTTGCGGACAACGGGACGGGGCCGATGCAGGTGCCCGAGGGCTCCCCGGGGTGCGCGCGGCCCGGGATCGGCGGTACCGGGATCAAGGGGCTGGCGGAACGGCTGGCGGCGGTGGGCGGCTCGGTCGAGGCCGGGCCGGTGCCAGGAGGCGGCTTTCTGCTGACGGCGGCGCTGCCGCGAAGCTCGCGGGAATCATCGTCCCCCCAGCTCGACGCCGAGCCGAACACCCAGCTCAACGGCCGCATCCGCCCTACCCTTACGCCGTGAACGAGATGCCCCGGGATCACCCTCCCGCGAAGTCCATCAGAGTCCTCCTCGCCGAGGACCAGCAGATGATGCGCGGCGCGCTGGCCCTGCTGCTCGGGATGGAGCCGGACATCCAGGTCGTCGCCCAGGTCGCGGCCGGGGACGCGATCGTCGACGCGGCCCTCCTGCACCGCCCCGACGTGGCACTCCTCGACATCGAACTGCCCGGCATCAGCGGCCTGGACGCCGCCGCCCGGCTCCGCGACGAGGCCCCGGACTGCCGCGTACTGATCCTGACCACGTTCGGCCGCCCCGGCTATCTGCGCCGGGCCATGGAGGCGGGGGCCGCCGGTTTCCTCGTCAAGGACGGTCCGGTGGAGGAGCTGGCGGTGGCGATCCGGCGCGTGCTGACCGGCGAGACGGTCATCGACCCCGTCCTCGCCGCCGCCGCGCTCAGCGCGGGGCCCAACCCGCTCACGGCGCGGGAGTGCGAGGTGCTGAACGCGTCGGTGGACGGTGCGACGGTCGCCGACATCGCCGTCGTACTGCACCTCTCCGAGTCGACGGTCCGCAACTACCTCTCGGCCGCCATCGGCAAGACCCGCACCCGCAACCGCATGGAGGCGGTACGGGAGGCCAGGCAGCAGGGCTGGCTCTAGGCGCCTCCGCGACGGGACCGTGTGGCGGGCTCGTGTGACGGGAGATCAGATTCCCATGAACAGGTCAAGGATTAGTTAGTAAGCCAAAACATCGGAATAGTTGCCCAGGCACACGGCTTTATCCACGTGTACGTCCCCCATCCGGACCCGCCTGGAGGCTCCACCCCATGACGCATACGACGACCGACCGGCCGGCCGGCGACACCGGCAGAACCGGCGGGGCCATAGTCCCCGTGCTCGCCTTCGCGGGCATTGTTGTCGCGGTCATGCAGACCCTGCTCGTCCCCGTCATCAAGGACCTGCCCCAGCTCCTGAGCACCTCGCCCAGCAACGCCACCTGGGTGCTGACCTCGACCCTCCTCTCCGGAGCCGTGGCCACGCCGATCATGGGCCGGCTCGGCGACCTGTACGGCAAGCGGCGTCTACTGATCACCAGCCTCTCCGTGATGGTGGCCGGCGCCCTGATCAGCGCGCTCACCAGCGACCTGCTGACCATGATCGCGGGACGTACGCTCCAGGGCTTCGCCATGGGCGCCATCCCGCTCGGCATCGGTCTGATGCGCGACCTGCTGCCCCGCGAGAAGCTGCCCTCCGCGATGGCCCTGATGAGTTCCTCCATCGGCGTCGGCGGCGGCCTCGCCCTCCCCGTCGCCGCACTGATCGCCCAGAACTCCGACTGGCACGCCCTCTTCTACGGCGCCGCCGGCCTCGGCGCCCTCGCCATCGTCCTCACCCTGCTCGTCGTACCCGAGTCCCCGATGCGCGCCGAGGGCACCTTCGACGTGCTCGGGGCGGTCGGACTGTCCGTGGGCCTCGTCCTCTTCCTCCTCCCGATCACCAAGGGCAGCGACTGGGGCTGGGCCTCCGGCACCACGCTCGGCCTGTTCGCCGCGTCCGCTGTCGTCCTGCTTCTGTGGGGCGTACTGGAGCTGCGTCTGAAGGCCCCGCTGGTGGATCTGCGGACCACCGCCCGGCCCGCCGTGCTGTTCACCAACCTCGCCTCGATCATGGTCGGCGTCTCCTTCTTCGTCGTCTCGCTCGTCCTGCCCCAGCTCCTCCAGCTGCCCACCTCCACCGGCTACGGCCTCGGCCAGTCGATGGTCACGGCAGGCCTGATCGTGGCGCCCCTCGGCCTGACCATGATGTTCACGGCGCCCGTCTACGCCCGCCTCTCCGCCAGGTACGGACCCAAGGTCACCCTCATCATCGGCATGCTGATCATCGCGATCGGCTACGGCGCCGGCCTCGGCCTGATGAGCGCCGCATGGCAGTCCGTGGTCATCGCGGTGGTGCTGGGCGCCGGTATCGGCCTCGCCTACTCCTCCCTGCCCGCCCTGATCGTCGGCGCGGTCCCGGCCTCCGAGACCGGCGCGGCCAACGGCCTCAACACCCTCATGCGGTCCATCGGTACGTCGGTGTCCAGCGCCGTCATCGGCATGGTGCTCGCCAACACCGCGAACCATGTCGGCGGCGTCGCCATCCCGACGATGCACGGCTTCCGGGTCTCCTTCCTGATCGCGACCGGCGCGGTGGCGGTCGGGCTGCTGCTGGCCCTGTTCCTCCCGGGCCGGCGCTCTGCTCAGCCGCAGCTGCGGGCGAGCAGCGAGGAGGACGCGAACCTGGCACGGGCCGAGGAGGCGCTCGCGGCCGGGGTCAGTGGGCGGGTCCTGGACGCGGAGGGCAGCAGCCCGCGCGGGGGCGGCCGAGGGGACTGATGAGGTGTGGGGGCGTGGTGTGACTGCGGGTCCGTTGTGGCTGGGCGCGCAGTTCCCCGCGCCCCTCAAGTCGTGAGTCGTGCCCCCTGTCGGTCAGTTACCCGGGGGTAGGGCACCATGGGCTTCCGCACACACGTACGACCGGGAGGCCCCCATGACCGCCGCAGCGCCCAAGCCCGAGGTTCTGGCCGCTTTCGAGGGGGCCAAGGGGTTCATGCCCGCCCGGGAGGGGCTGGCGCTGTACTCGGCCGCCGTTGAGGCGGGGGCGCTCGGGCTGCCGTTGCTGGAGGTCGGGACGTACTGCGGGCGCTCCACGATCCTGCTCGCCGACGCGGCCCGCGCGGCCGGCGTCACGGCCATCACCGTCGATCATCACCGGGGCAGCGAGGAGCAGCAGCCCGGCTGGGACTACCACGACCCGGAGACGGTCGACCCCCAGCTCGGCATCATGGACACGCTTCCCCAGTTCCGGCGCACGCTCCACACCGCCGGTCTCGAGGACCACGTCATCGCGGTCGTCGGACGTTCACCACAGGTGGCGCGGATCTGGAACTCACCGCTCGCCCTCGTCTTCATCGACGGCGGCCACACCGACGAGCACGCCACCGCCGACTACGAGGGCTGGGCCCCGCATGTCGCGCCGGGCGGCCTCCTGCTGATCCACGACGTCTTCCCCGACCCCAAGGACGAGTTCACCGGCCAGGCCCCGTACCGCATCTACCTCCGCGCCCTCGCCTCGGGCGCGTTCACGGAGGTCTCGGCGACGGATTCGCTGCGGGTTCTGCGGCGGACGGGGGTCGGGGTCTGAGGCTTCAATCAGGGGGCCGCAGTTTCGGAATCATCCCACTTCCACCCGTTTTCGGGGAACTGTTCAAGCAGGGCAGACAGGGAGGCCGCCTGATAGATGGCGGACGACCAGTCCTGAGCCGATATGTCGATCAGGACAAGAGGCGGATGTTCCTGCCGGAAGTCGTAGGTGAGCATTTCGCGGCTACCGTCCCCGCCGATGACGAGACTCCCGGGGAAGCGTTGCTGGAACTCCCCGGCCTCATTGACATCGACAAGCTCAGCCACGTCGTTGATCATCAGAAAGTCGTCTGCAGGGGGAACGAACCGGCTCATGCTTCCCTGTGTGACCAGGAAATGCCGGTAGTCCTGCGGAAAGCGGACTCCGAAGTGACGCTCGGCCTGGGTGACGTCATCGGTGTTCGAGTTCATTCAGCCGTTCTATCAATGCTGAGCCCTGCCGGATGGTGGGGGCTGCCCTGAACTGCATGGAGCAGGACTCGCTTCAAAATTGGCTGGCGGCGAGAGTTCAGAGGCGTGTGCCCACGGCGAGCGTATCGACCCCCGACAGCCTGACCAGGGCGCGCAGAATGATCGTGAGGCGGCACTCGTCGAGGTCCGTCATGCGCGTGAGGCTGGTCTGGTGCGGTGACGCGATGGACAGGACGAGGTCGACGAACGATCGCTCCGCGTCGTCCAGTCCCAGGCCGTAGAGGTAGCAGGCGAGGTTCTGCCATGAGAACTCGAAGCCCTCGTCGGTGCGCCGGACGAGAGCCCTGCTGAAGGCGTCTCGGGCGAGGATCTACTCCACGTCCACCAGGGCTCGTACGGCGGCCTGTTCGCGGGGTGGGACTGCCGCCTTCAGCAGCTGCTCCTCGAACGGCGGGACGTCGACGTCCTCCTCCTGTTGCTGGTCGAGGAACGGTGTCGTGGTCATCCGAATGCCTCCAGGGGAAGGGGAGCGCCGCCCGGGCTGAGAGCCGCGCCGAGCAGTACAGGGTTCGTCAGGCGGCCCGATCCGTCCGGGCGCTCCAGCCACCAGCGGCCGGTCACCGAGTACAGGACGGGCGGGCACTTGAGGACCCAGCCGTCCGGGCGGACGGTGAGCCGATGGATGTCGTCCAGTTCGTCGGTGAGGTCGGGCGGGAGAAGCCACCACGCGACATCGCGGTGTACGTCCGCGAGGACGGGACCGATCCGGTCTGCGCCGATGCGGCTGATGGCTTCGACCGAGCGCAGGAGCGGCGCCTCGGCGACGCGCCAGTGCGGTCCGGTGGGGAATTCGGCGAGTTCCTCGGTGTCCCATGCGCCCTGCACGTCGGCGGGGTGCAGGGCACAGGACAGCAGCCAGTCCTGGCCTGCCTGCGACATGCGGTGGGCGGTCTGTGTGGCCATGACCAGCACGGTAGGGAGCCCGGTTGCGCGCCCGCGCGGCGATTGCGCGCGATTGCCCGTACGGGTCTGCCGCTTGCAGTGGATTGCCTACGCGAGGTCCAGCGAAGCCCTTGCCCTGCCGATCAGGCGGCGCGCCGGTGCCCCGTATTCGGCGGACTCAGCCAGCCAGTCCCACGCCCGTTCGTACAGCTGGATGTCTTCTTCACCAGTGAGCCAGAGTTCTTCGCTGATCGTCTCGACGATGACCAACCGCCGGTCGTAGATCCAGAAAGCGTGCGGGGCAGTACGCCGCAGCTGTGCCCCGAAGGGCAGGATCCCCAGCTCGATACGGCGCTGCCCGACCAGGTTGTACAGCCGGTCCAGTTGCTCCGCCATCACATCCACGGGGCACGACCGGTGATACAGCGCTGCCTCACATACGAGGAACCGGAAGTTCTTCTCCGGGTCGTACAGCGCCACTTGCCGCCGCATCCGCTTCTCGACAGCAGCCTCCGTGGTCGGCGCAATTCCACGGAACTCGGCGTTGGCGTCGAAGATGACGCGCGCGTACTCCGGTGTCTGGAAGAGCCCTGGCACCCGCGACACCTCAAGGCCGCGGATCTCCCTTGTGGCCTCCGTCTGCCGTACCGCGATCTCCTGGCGGCCCTGGTGGCCTCCGGCCAGCTGGCGTCGCCACGAACGGTGCCGCTGCTTCATGTCGAGGCCGGCGAGCAGACCATGCAGCTCGGGCTCCACGTCGTGACGGCCGATCGCGTTCGCCCAGGCGGTGAGATCGGCGCGAGTGGGGGTCTGCTTGCCGTTCTGGAGACGGCTCACCTTGGAGGGCTGCCAGCCGAGTTGGGCGGCGAGGTCTTTGCCTTCGAGACCGGCCTCGGCGCGCAGTTCGCGCAGGCGCGCGCCGAGGGCTTCCCGTGCGGTCTGGAAGTCGGTGGTCACACGGTCGAAGCTACCTGCCGCGCGAACTCCTGCGTAGGCAGAGCGTGATGCCAGGCGGCGTCGCGGGCCTGGCAGGCGGCGAGCACTTCGGCTGGGTCGTCGGTGACGTACACGCCGAGAGTGGTGCCGTCCTCGTCGAACGCGAAGCGCACGACCACCTTGGAGTCGAACAGCCAGAAGTCGTAGTCCGGCAGCCGCAAATGCTCGGCCTCGGCACGGGAGAGGTTGCGGATGTCTTCGCCTGCGGCCACGTTGCCTGGGGCGCTCGCGAGGAGGAACCGCTGTCCCTGGGTGGGAGGGGCGTCGACCAGGCGTACGCGCTCGAATCGTTTCCCTGCGGCCGTCTGCTCGGCGACGTTCTGCCGCCAGGTGTTGGCCGGCTCCGCAGTGATGTCCTCTCCGTCGAGCCACCGTTTCCACCTGGGGCTGTTGCGGTCGGAGGCGTACCCGCGCTGGGTCTCCAGCCGCCACGCGGTATGCCGGAACTCGCGGAAGAGGTGGGAGACCGACGCGAAGGGCTGCAGCTCGGGTGCCTCAGTGCGGGGCGCGTAGCGGGTCAGCAGGGTGCGGGGGACACGGACGAATGTCTCGGACTCTTTGACGTCGCGCAGTTGTACGAGGTGCTCTGGATCGGTCACTCGCTCGCCCTGGACGAGGATCTCGTCTGTCCCGGCGACCTCGTACAGAGTGGGACAGTCGCCGTCGTCGCTGGTGGTGCCGAGGAACCTGAGCGTCATATCGCCCTCCTTCTGCGCTGGTTGGAGGGTCCAGGATGCGCAGAATTGGCGGCGGGTGCCCTGGGATTGCGGCAGATTGTCCATGTGCCCGAGGGTGCTGGGATTGCGCGCAAGCGGGCGGAGCCCGCCTCATGACGAAGGCCCCGCCCGGAAACGGGCGAGGCCATGTTCCCGCCCCTCCTACTGACCTTCGAGCGCGTCCTCCAACATCTCGTTCTGGTCGACGTTCCCGTCCTCGTCCACCCAGCCGAGGTCGTTCTTCAGGATGTGCGACATCAGCAGCGCGTCGTAGTCGTCTTCCTTCAGTCCGTTGCAGGCCTCCGGCTTGGCCTTGTCGCCGTCCGAGCGTTTTTTCAACGCGGCGACACAGTCCTCGGCGATCTCGTCGTACGACTTCGAGCAGCCGACCGCGGCTCCCGCGAGCAGCAGACAGGCGGCGAGCAGGATGACGGTACGGCGCATGGTCCCCCCAAGGACGTGCATGTCGAGGTGGGCATCATGCTCGGCGCGGGGCGGGTGCGTGGGCGGTGTGTCCATCTTGTGACCACGCACGGGTGACCTGTTGCCCGCAGGGTCGGCAGGCCGGGCCAGTCAGCAGGTCTCGTCGTCCTTGACTGCGTACAGGATCACGGGCGTGTCCGTAGCGTGCGTGCCGGCTGCGGGTTCCTGGCTACAGACCGTCCAGTTGCGGTCCAGGATCTGCAGGCGACCCTGACCGCTGGCGTCCTGGTCGTCGAGGACGTAGAAGCCGGCGGCCTGCGCTTCGTCTTGGGCGGCCTGGAGGTCTTGGCCGACGAGGTTGGGCAGCGTTGCTGTTTCGGGGGCGGCGTCGGTCGCGCTGTCGGGCGTTTCCGTCTCGGCCCCGGTGGTGCTGGTGTCCTGTTTCGGCTGGTCGCTGGCGCCCTGGGCTGCTGTGCTTGACTCGCTGGGGCTGTTGTCGGTGCCCTCGCATGCGGTGAGCATGAGCAGCGCTACGGCGCCGAGTCCGGCTGCGATGGTGCGTGCGCGCATGGTGGTTCCCCCTGGGACGGTGCGTGAGTTGGGGAAGCATCATGCGCCGCGGACGGGGACCATGTGCAGGGAGTGACGGTGCTGTGACACAAATAAGTTTTCGGGTACGGCGAAGGGCCCTGTCCTCGACCGGAGTGCGGGCCGTTGCCGTACGCACGTGAGGGTCAGCGGGTGCCGTCCTCGTACGTCCAGCGGCACGCGTTGTGCGCCCTCCGATCGGCGCGCAGCCGGAGTCGTTAGCCGGTCTTCTTCCAGGCTTTGCAGCCCGTGGTGGTGAACGCCTTGTCCGTGGCAGCGATCGTGACGGTCGTCTGACCGCCGGTGTTCGCGTTGGCGATGATGTCTTTCGCCTCGCCGGAGGTACTCGACAGCCGCGCCCAGTAGCAGTCGGTAACGAGACCACCTTGTGGGCCTTCGCTGCGGTAGGTGCCGGGCTTGATGTCGCTGCCGACGACGTAAGTGCCATCGCCAGGGATTCCGTCCGCGAGGACCTTGTCAGCTGAGGGATGCTTTCCGGCGGCGGCCGTATGCGTGGTGGTCGCGGTCGTGGTGACAGCCGCCGAAGGTGCTGCCTTGTCAGCGCTGGAGTTGCCAGTGACGCCAATCAGCACACCAACAAAGAGAGCGACGAGGGCCACGCCCGCATGGGTAAGGAAGCTCCGTCGGGAGGCTGCGGGACGTGGCCCCGACCAGATCCTTTCGTCACGGTCCCGGCGTTGCAGGGGCCCCTCTGGAGGGCCTGGCGGGGTGCGGCTATTCATGGCTTCAGAGTGCGTCGGCCAGCCTCTCCCCGCACGCCGGGAGAGAGGTGCGGCGTGTGGGGAGGCCAGGCGCTTATGTCCGCCTCGGCATCCACTCGGCACGCGCATCGACACTGGCGAGTCGAACGCCCTGATCTCCGGCCCTGTGGACTGGCACCCTGAGTGCATCGCCCGCATTCGTGTGGAACTCGAAGCAGACCAGAACGCGAGCGACAAAGAGGCGGCCCGCGCCGCCTTACCTACTCGACAGCCGTCTCACATACGCCTCACAGACCGACGGTCGGAGCGCATCTCGCAGCCTCACATGCCCCACCCGTGCCGCCGCCACGGAGCCGCTGGACACCGTGGACGGCAGCTAGGCTGGCTGACGTGTCCTACGCCGGTCCCGGCTTCGAGCCGTCCCAGCCTCGTCGTTCCCTTCTGCGTCGTCCCCTGGCCGTCGCCCTCGCCGTGTTGGTGCTGGGTGGGGGCGGTGGGTGGTTCGTGTGGGGGGCCGTCGCCGATGACGGTGGGGGTGACGGCGCGGGGAAGTCGTTGTCCAGCGGCGGCTACGAACCCCTGACGCCGATCTCGCCGCCCGCCCTCGCCGTCCCCAGTGAGGCCGCGAACTCCCTCGCCGGGAAGGTCGTCGTCATCGATCCCGGGCACAACCCCGGGAACTTCAAGCACACCGCCGAGATCGCCCGCAAGGTGGACATCGGTACGAACTCCAAGGAGTGTGACACCACCGGTACCGCCACCAACAGCGGTTACACGGAGGCCGAGTTCACCCTCGACGTCGCGCGGCGGCTGCGGACGATCCTCGAACAGCAGGGCGCCACCGTGAAGTTGACGCAGGACGGCGACCGGTCCGACTACGCCTTCGGGCCCTGTGTCGACGATCGTGCCCGGATCGGGAACGCCGCGCACGCCGACGCCGTCGTCTCCATCCACGCCGACGGGAGCGCGCAGGGCAACCGCGGCTTCCATGTGATCCTGCCGGGGGCGGTCCACGAGGGCGCCGCGGACACGCGGTCGATCGTCGGCCCGTCCCGGCTGCTCGGCGAGCGCGTCAAGGCCGGGTTCATCGACGAGACCGGCTCCGAGCCGTCCAACTACATCGGCGGCGGTACCGGTCTCGACACCCGTACGGACCTCGGCGGTCTCAATCTGTCAACGGTTCCGAAGGTGTTCATCGAGTGCGGCAACATGCGCGACAGCAAGGACGCAGCCCTGCTGACCAGCGGATCATGGCGCCAGGAAGCGGCACTGGGGATCTCTGAAGGAATCGTGAGTTTCCTGCGCGGGTCGTGATCAACGCGTGCATCCCGGCGGACAGCTCACACACGCGGACGATAATGTCGTGCCCCTACGCATGATGACGACGAGACGACCTGAGGACCTGAAGTGAACATCCGCTCCCTCACTCGAGGCGACGGCGTGGTGATCGGAGCAGCGGTGTTGCTCTTCATCGCGTCGTTCCTCGACATCTACTCCGTCGACGGCGCCACGGGCCTCGACATGCCGAACGCCTGGGGCAGCGGCCCGGTCCTGCTGGGCGTCGTCCTCGCAGGCATCATCGGGGCCGCGCTCGTCGTCATGTCGCGCGGTCTGACGCAGCTGCCCAAGGTCGCCGGTATCGACCTCGGCCAGTTCGGCGTCGCCTTCACCGTGTTCGCCGCCTGGAGCGCGCTCGGCAACGTCTTCGACCCGACGGGCGGTGTCGACAACGTCAGCAACGGCGGTTCCGGCCCGGACGCCGGTACCGGTCTGATCCTCTCCCTCGTCGCCACGGTCGTCATGGCGGCCGCCGCCATCGCCACCCCGCTTGTCCCTGCCCTCAAGGGCGCCCTGATCGGCGCCCCCAAGCCGCCCTCCCCGCAGCCCTACGGCGGTCAGCCCTACCCGGGCGGCCAGCCCCAGGGCGGCTATGGCTACCCGGGCGCCGGCGCGCCGCAGCAGCCGTACGGTGGCCAGCCGCAGGGCGGTCAGCCCTTCGGCGCCGACGCCGGCGCTGGTCAGCCGCAGCAGGCCCAGCCGCCGGCCTCGGACTTCTCCCCGTTCTGGTTCGCCGTGCCGGTGCCGCGCCCGCTGTTCGCCGAGGACGGTTCGCCGACCCCGATCGCCGAACTGGCCCCCGGTACCTGGTACTTGGCGGTCGAGCAGCGCGGCCAGGGTTTCATCGCCCAGACGCAGGACGGCCGTCGGGGCGTACTTCAGGACACCTCCGGCATCCAGCGCGGATAACGCGGACAACACCCTCTGCGGGATGCGCGAGCTGCGGCCCCTTGCCCTTCCGGGCGAGGGGCCGTTGTCGTACAGTCGCCGCCAGGGCATCACAGCTGACGGACCGTCAGGAGGCAGGTATGCGGCTCGGTCTCGCGCTCGGCTACTGGGGTCGCGGTCCCTCCCCGGACCACGTACCGCTCGCCCAGGAGGCCGAACGGCTCGGCTACGACTCCGTGTGGACCGCCGAGTCCTGGGGCTCGGACGCGTTCACCCCGTTGACCTGGATCGCGGCCCAGACGTCAACCATCAAGCTGGGTACGGCTGTTGCCCAGATGGCGGCCCGCTCGCCGACGGCCACCGCGATGCACGCCCTCACCCTCGACCATCTCTCCGGCGGGCGGGTTCTTCTCGGGCTCGGGCTCTCCGGGCCACAGGTCGTCGAGGGGTGGTACGGGCGCCCGTTCCCGAAGTCGCCGCTCACCGCGACCCGGGAGTACGTGGACGTCGTACGGCAGGTTCTGCGGCGCGAGGCGCCGGTTCAGGTAGCGGGGCGCTTTCATCCCCTGCCCTACGACGGGCCGGACGGTACCGGCATCGGCAAGCCGCTCAAGTCGATCACCCATCCGCTGCGCGCCCAACTTCCCGTCCTGCTGGGCGCGGAGGGGCCGAAGAACATCGCCCAGACGGCCCGTATCGCCGACGGCTGGCTGCCGCTGTACTGGTCTCCGTCGCGGACCGAGATGTACGAGGAGCCGCTGAGCGGGGCCGGGGAAGGGTTCCTTGTCGCGCCGATGGCGCAGGCCCGGGTCTGTGCCGATGTGTCGGAAGGGCTGCTGCCCGTCAAGATGATGCTCGGCTTCTACATCGGCGGGATGGGCCACGCGGCCCGTAACTTCCACGCCGATCTGATGGCACGCATGGGGTACGAGGAGGAGGCCCGGCGGATCCAGGAGCTGTTCCTCGCCGGGCGGCGCGAGGAGGCCGTGCTCGCCGTGCCGGACGCCTTCGCCGACGAGATTTCCCTCGTGGGGCCACGTGAACGCATCGCGGAGCGGCTGGAGTTGTGGCGCAAGGGGCCGGTGACCGACCTCCTCGTCCTCTCCCCCGATCCCCATACGCTGCGCGTCCTCGCCGAACTCAACTCCTGAACCCATTTCTGTCGGCGGAAGATGGCGATCGAGTCCAGTCAATGCGCCCGACTGCCTATGGTCTTGGCCAGCGCTCTGCCACTTCAGGGCGGGGCCGAAGGCCGTCCCTGGCCCGGCGCCGCGGAGCGGCGCCGGAGTGCGCTGTCTCTGCACGTACCGGCGGACGTGACTGTCGTACTCCTGATGGAGTCTGAGGGAGCTGACGCCCTCGATGGAGTTGACCAGATTGACCGTTGAACTGTTTCAGCTCGGCCTCGAAGTCAGCACAGACCTCCCGCATGATTTCTTCGGTGCGGGTCAGCATGACGTTGGTGAGCGCGTTCCGCCGGTACTTGGTGACGAAAACCAAGTGAACGTGCAGGCTGTGAACAACATGGCAACCGGTTCCGACATCGGGAATGGGGTTCCAACGCGGTGACATAAATCAATGCTAGTTTCCCAATTGTGAATCAAGGCACCCTGGTTAAGCGGCAGTTCGGGCACCGTGCCCGCCTTGCGCTATGCCCTGCCGAGGTGCTGAAGGCTGATGGCCAAGCGCACGCGGCCCGCTCCATGTGGAACCTGCTGCACGCTTGGTGGTGGATGATGCCGAAGGAAATGCGGACCCTCAAACATGCGGACGCTGCGATCCGGCAAGCCCGCGAGGACATCGACTTCCTGGCCGTCCTGCCCGCCCAGGCCGCGCAAGCGGTACTCAAGACGTATTTCCAGGCGTGGAAGAACTGCTGGGACGGGCGCGCCGACGCCCCGAACTTCAAGGGCCGGTTGCGCACGGTGATGTCGGTGGACATTCCGCAGGGCCGCGACCTGAACATCACCCGCGTGCACCGCCGGTGGGGCATGGTCAACATTCCCAAGGTGGGCAGGGTCCGCTTCCGGTGGACCAAGGACCTTCCGGTCGGCAAGCATGCAGGCGCGGAGAACCGGATCACCGGGGCACGGCTGGTCAAGGATGCGCTCGGCTGGCACATCGCCTTCCGAGTCCAGACCCAGGAGGCCGGGCCCGAGCCCCACCAGGGGCCGGACATCGGCATCGACGTGGGTGTCAGCGTGCCCATCGCCCTCTCGGACGGTCAAACGTACGAGCACGGCGCATGGCTGACGGAGAAGGAGAAGGCCAGGCTCCTGCACCTGGAACAGCGTGCCGCGCAGCGTAAGCAGCACCGAACACCCGGCGAGCGCACCAGCCACCGACTGCACCACACCTACGACCAGATCGCAGGCCTGCGCGCGAAAGCCAAGCGCCGGGCCCTGGACTGGCAGCACCGGACGACCACCGCCATCGCCCGCACCTACGGCACGGTCGTGGTCGAAGCACTCACCATCACGAACATGGTTAAGTCCGCCAAGGGAACGGTTGAAGAGCCGGGGAAGAACGTCGCCCAGAAGTCCGGGCTGAACCGCTCCATCAGCGGGGAGGCGTGGGGGCGCACGGTCACCATGCTGGCGTACAAGACCGCCCGGCTCGGCGGCACCCTGGTCAAGGTCCCGGCCCCCGGCACCTCCCGCCGCTGCTCGGCGTGCGGCCACACCACGCCCGGGAGCCGGGAGTCCCAGGCCGTGTTCGTGTGCAGGAACCCGGACTGCGGCTGGTCGGGCAACGCCGACCACAACGCGGCCCGCAACGTCCTGCACCTGTACCGGACGGGCCTCGCGCTCGTCCCGGCTGCCGGGAGGGCAGTCGTCAGGCGCGCCAAGCGCGTCAAACCCGCTGCCGCAAGGTAAGCAGGAATCTCCCGGCTCCAGCCGGGAGAACACTTCAACTGTTCGTGGGTCACGCCCCTTAGCAAGGTCGGCCGTCACTGATCACCGGCGCCCACGTCGGTCAGCCGCAGCAGTCCGGGTCCAGTCCCGTCGGCAACAGCTCGCCGCCGAAGACCGCGCAGGTCGCCTCGTGGCCGCCGAGTGCCGCGACCGCGAGGAGAAGCGAACCCGCCGTCCAGGTGGTGAGTTCGCGCGGCCAGATCGCCTCGTCGTCGAACACGTACCCCGTCCAGTACAGGCCGCTGTCCGTGTCGCGCAGATGCTGGATCGACTGGAGTATCTCCAGGGCCCGGTCGGACTCCCCCACCGCCCAGAGCGCCAGGGCGAGTTCGGCCGACTCGCCGCCCGTCACCCAGGGGTTGGGCACGACACAGCGCACCCCGAGGCCGGGCACGACGAAGCGCTCCCAGCCCTCCTCTATACGGGACTTGGCCTCCGTACCCGTCAACGCGCCGCCCAGCACCGGGTAGTACCAGTCCATCGAGTAGCGCGCCTTGTCGAGGAACCGCTCGGGGTGCCGGCGGATCGCGTGCCGCAGCGCGCCCACCGCCAACTCCCAGTCCGGCTGCGGCTCTTCGCGCTGCTCGGCGATGGCGAGCGCACAGCGCAGGGCGTGGTGGACGGATGAACTGCCCGTCAGGAGGGCGTCGTTGACGTCCGTGCCGTCGTCCTCGCGCTTCCAGCCCATCTCGCCGCCGGGCTGCTGCAACTGGAGGACGAACTCGACGGCCGCGAAGACCGTCGGCCACATCCGGTCCAGGAACGTGTCGTCGCCGGTGGCGAGGTAGTGGTGCCAGACGCCGACGGCTATGTAGGCGACGAAGTTGGTCTCCCGGCCCCGGTCGGTGACGGCGTCCGCGTCCCCGTCCGCGTACGCGGCGTACCAGGAACCGTCACCGGTCTGGTGGGCGGCGAGCCACAGGTACGCCCGTTCGGCGGCCTCGTGTTCACCGGCCGCGTCAAGGGCCATCGCGGCCTCGGTGTGGTCCCACGGGTCGAGATGGTGCCCCCGGAACCACGGGATGGCGCCGTCCTCCCGCTGCTCCGCGAGGATTCCGCGGACGGTGCGGGCGGCCTGCTCGGCGGTGAGGACCCCGGGCAGGACGAGGTGTTCTGTCCGGGGAGTCGTCACTTGGCGGCCACCTCGGCCTCAACCTCGGACGCGGACTCGGACTCGGACGCGGACTCGGACTCGGACTCGGCAAGGCTCGGCAGGTGCGGCTTGGTCGCGTACGCCACGAAGCTCTTGCCGATCAGCGGGTTCAGCGCCTGCTCGGCGACCCGGGTGGCCAGCGGCTTCTTCATGATGTCCCAGACCAGCAGCTTGTGGTACGCGCGCACCGGCAGCACCTTGTCGTTGTCCACGCCGAACGCGCACTTCAGCCACCAGTACGGGGAGTGCAGGGCGTGGGCGTGGTGGGTGCCGTAGGGCTTCAGTCCCGCTTCGCTGATCTTCGTGAGGAGTTCGTCCGCCTTGTAGATGCGGATGTGGCCGCCCTCGACCTCGTGGTAGGCGTCGGAGAGGGACCAGCAGATCTTCTCGGGACCGTAGCGCGGCACGGTGATCGCGATCCGGCCGCCGGGCTTCAGCACCCGGACCATCTCCGCGAGGACGCCCTTGTCGTCGGGGATGTGCTCCATGACCTCGGAGATGATCACGACGTCGAAGGACTCGTCGGGGAACGGCAGGGCCAGGGCGTCGCCCTCCATGGCCGTCGCGGTGGCCCCCGCGGGCGCCTCGCCCGCCTCCTCCATCGCCGCGAACCACTTGGCGACCTCGCGGATCTCGTCACCGTTCTGGTCCAGCGCCACGACCTGGGCGCCGCGCCGGTAGCACTCGAACGCGTGCCGGCCGGCTCCGCAGCCGAGGTCCAGAACACGGTCGCCCGGGGCCAGCGGGAACCGGGTGAAGTCGACGGTCAGCACGAAGTCCTGCTTTCGCGGTCGGGGGTCTCGTTGGGGGCGGATATGGAGGTGCGCGTGCGCGTGGGGCGGGGTCCCCGGGGTGCCGATCGGGCGATCGCCTCGCGGTAGTGGTCCGCCGTGCCCTGGGCCGCGCGGGCCCAGGTGAAGCGGGCCAGTACGCGCTCGCGGCCCGCCCGGCCGAGGCGCGCCCTCAGTTCCGGGTCGGCGAGGAGCGTCGCCAGGGCGGTGGCCAGGGCCCCGGGGTCGCCGGGCGGTACGGCCAGGCAGGTCTCGCCGTCGGGGCCGGCCACCTCGGGGATCGCTCCGCCGGTGGTGGCGACCAGAGGCGTACCGGTGGCCATCGCCTCCGCCGCCGGGAGCGAGAAGCCCTCGTACAGGGACGGTACGCAGGCGATCTCCGCCGAGCGCACCAGGTCGACGAGTTCCTCGTCCGAGATGCCCTTCACGAACTCGACGGCGCCTTCGAGGCCGTACCGCTCGATGGCCTGGGCGACGGGTCCGTCCTCGGCGCGCTTGCCGACGACCACGAGGTGGGCGGCGGGGTGTTCCGTACGGACCTTCGCCAGCGCCTCGACGAGGAATACCAGCCCCTTGAGGGGAACGTCGGCGCTGGAGGTGGTCACGATGCGGCCCGGTATCCGGGGCACCGCCGGGTCGGGCGAGAAGAGGTCGGTGTCGGCGCCGATGTGCACGACGTGGATGCGGTTCTCCCGTACGCCGAGATGGTCGACGATCTCCTGACGCGACGTACCGGAGACGGTGAGCACGGACGGCAGGCGGCGGGCCACGCGCCGCTGCATCCGCGTGAAGCCGTACCAGCGCCGTACGGACATCCGGCGGCTCAGGCTGTCGGCCGCGGCCAGGTCCAACTTCCGGTCCACGGTGATGGGGTGGTGGATCGTGGTGACGAGCGGGGCGCCGATGTCGCCCAACAGGCCGTACCCGAGGGTCTGGTTGTCGTGTACGACGTCGAACTCACCGCTGCGGGCGCGCAGTTGGCGGCGGGCACGGAGGGAGAAGGTGAGCGGTTCGGGGAAGCCGCCGGTCCACATCGTGGCGACCTCGAGCGCGTCGATCCAGTCGCGGTACTCGTCACGCCCCGGGGTGCGGAAGGGGTCCGGCTGGCGGTAGAGGTCGAGGCTGGGCAGCTCGGTGAGGACGGGGTCAGGGCCTCGGACTGGGCCTGGGCCTGGGCCTGGGCCACGGACGGCTTCGCCGTCGAGTGCGTCGCGGCCGTCGAGTACGTCCAGCACCGGATACGGCTGGGAGCCGATGACCTCGACGCGGTGACCGAGTCGGGCGAGTTCGCGCGACAGATGGCGTACGTAGACGCCCTGGCCGCCGCAGAACGGGTTCCCCTTGTAGGTCAGAAGTGCGATGCTGAGCGGTCGCTCGCCGTCCGCGGCGGGATCCCCCTGAGGGCCTGCCTCGCTGGCCTCCGCCGTCACTCCCGGCCCCCTTCTCCCCACGGTTTCCCGCGAGACTACGACGGGACGCTAATCTAGAACAAGTTTCAGAGTTGATCGTTCAGGCGGCTCCGAATCTACCGGCAGGTAGGTCGGCTGTGACCGGTGGATCAGGTGATTCGCGCCACGGCGGACGGGCGACGCGAAGTGCCATGCTGCCAACTGCTTGCCGACACACGACTGACCGATCGCCGCGTAACAACCGGGCGATCACCGACTGTCACGGAACGGGACCCATGGCTGCCGACGCGAAGGTGGAAGCACATACGGTGAGAGCGGCCTCGTTGCCGCCGTCCGCTCCGCTCACCGAGCGGCAGGAGGCCCGGCGGCGCCGGATCCTGCACGCGAGCGCCCAGTTGGCGAGCCGGGGTGGTTTCGACGCGGTGCAGATGCGGGAGGTCGCGGAGTCCTCGCAGGTCGCGCTCGGCACGCTCTACCGGTACTTCCCGTCCAAGGTGCATCTTCTGGTCGCCACCATGCAGGACCAGTTGGAGCACATGCACGGCACGCTGCGGAAGAAGCCGCCTACGGGTGAGACGGCGGCGGAGCGGGTGGCGGAGACGTTGATGCGGGCGTTTCGTGCGTTGCAGCGGGAGCCGCATCTGGCGGATGCGATGGTGCGGGCGTTGACGTTCGCGGACCGGAGTGTTTCGCCTGAGGTCGATCAGGTGTCGCGTCAGACTACGGCGATCATTCTGGATTCGATGGGGTTGGGTGAGGGGGTGGGGGCGGGGGCGGGGGCCGGAGGGTATCCGACCCCCGAGCAGCTTTCGGCGGTTCGGGTGATTGAGCACACGTGGCATTCGGCGTTGGTGACGTGGTTGTCGGGGCGGGCGTCGATCGCGCAGGTGAAGATCGACATCGAGACGGTGTGCAGGTTGATCGACCTGACGGATCCCGCCGGGGCGGAGCGATAGGGCTTTTCCTCGCCCCCGCCGCCCCTACCCGTCCCATCCCTGGGGGCTGCCGCCCCCAGACCCCCGCTTTCGCGCTGAACGCGCTCGTCCTCAAACGCCGGAC
>NZ_JBEYVP010000057.1:0-56620 GCF_040644035.1 Streptomyces sp. NPDC047042
CCGGGGTGTTTTTTCGCCCCCGCCGCCCCTACCCGTCCCATCCCGTTCCTGGGGGCTGCCGCCCCCAGACCCCCGCTACGGCCCTGAAGGGGCCTCGTCCTCAAACGCCGGACGGGCTGGGGGTGTGGGCCGGGTGTGGGAGAGGTGCCGGACAGGCTGGATGGTCGGCCGGCGCGGGAGAGGTGCCGGACGGGCTGGATGGTCGGCCGGTGTGGGACAGGTGCCGGACGGGCTGGATGGGGTGGGCCGGCGCGGGAAGGGTGCCGGACGGGCTGGATGGTGGGCCGGTGTCGGCTGCTGGATCGGATCAGGAGTCCGCTGGAGGGACGGGGTGCGTCCGCCCACCGTGCGGTAGACCGCCTCCCGCGACAGCAGCAGCCGTACCGGCCTGCTCGTCGCCCGGGCCGCCGGCACCGCGAGGATCGTGCCTGGCCACATCGCGAACTTGCCGCCGAAGGCGCCGCCGACGAAGGGCGCCAGCACCCGTACGTTCGTCTACTCGCTCACGGACTGGTGGTCAGGCGGCGGCTCGCTCGCGAGCGGGACGACGTCGCAGGTCCGGGTGCCGGAGGGCCGGAGGGAGATAGGCGGACTGGTCGGGTGAGCCGATGTTCACGCCGGGTGGAACGATCTTGTCGATCCGGTCGAGGACGTCGTCGGTGAGCGTGACGTCGACGCCGGCGAGCAGGTCGTCGAGCTGCTCCATCGTGCGGGGCCCGATGATCCCACTGGTCACACCGGGATGGGCGATCGCGAACGCCATGGCGAGGTGGGTCGTCGGCAGGCCCAGCTCTTCGGCGAGCGGGACGATCTGTTCGACGGCATCGAGCCGACGCTCGTCACTGAAGCTCGTGAACATGGCAGCGCGACGCAGGTCGGTCTGCTGACCCTTGCGGATTCGCCCGGTGAGCATCCCCTTCGCGAGCGGGCTCCAGACCAGGACGCCCATGCCGTAACGCTGGGCGACGGGCAGGATCTCCGTCTCGATGCCACGGTTGAGAATCGAGTAGGTCGGTTGTTCGGTGCGGAACCGTTCCAGGCCGCGCCGCTCGGCCACCCACTGGGCTTCGACGATGTCGGAGGCGGGCATCGTGGATGAGCCGATCGCGCGGACCTTACCGCTGTGGATCAGGTCCGAGAGCGCGGAAAGCGTCTCCTCGATGTCGGTGTCCGGGTCCGGCCGATGGATCTGATAGAGGTCGATGTGGTCGGTCTGCAGGCGCCGCAGTGACTGCTCGACGGCGGTGACGATCCAGCGCCTCGAGTTGCCCCGTTGGTTGGGATCGTCACCCATCGGCATATGCAGCTTGGTCGCGAGGACGATGTTGTCGCGGCGTCCCTTGAGGGCCTTTCCGACAATCTGCTCCGACTCGCCGCGGCTGTAGGCGTCGGCGGTGTCCACGAAGTTGATCCCGGCGTCCAGAGCCTTGTGGATGATGCGGATCGAGTCGTCGTGGTCGCGGTTGCCGGCGGCTCCGAACATCATGGCGCCGAGTGCGTAGGGACTGACCTTGATACCGGTCCGGCCAAGGTTGCGGTACCGCATGTGGGCTCTCCTGAGGTGTGGTCGAGGTCGAAGTGAGCACTCGGGCACGGCGAAGTGTCGGGCTCCTGGCGGCGTGGACCCCGGTGGGCCGGGTTCAGGAGCCGGTGCCGTAGCGGCTGAGCATGAGGGTGACGGCTTCGTCCACGATCGCGGCGTCGGTGGGGTTGGGCGGGATGAAGTCGGTGCGTACGAGTTGGGGCCAGAGGAACTGGCTGCAGATCATGCCGAGGAACTGTTCGGCCACCGCGGAGGCCGGTTGTGGCTGTCCCTCGGCCGTACGGAAGTCGAGTGTGCCGGCCTGTGCTTCGGCGTCCAGGTAGTCGCGGAGCCGGTCGAAGAAGGGGCCGCGGTCGATGGCGAAGCCGGTGCCGACGATGTCGGCGAGTTCCGGCATCTTTGGAAGCTCGGTGATGATCAGACGGCACAGCGCGGCCGTGCCGGGCCGGGCGACCAGACAGGCGTAGTCGCGGCCGATGTGGTCCAGGCCGTACCGGGGATCACCGGGCGGGGGCGCTTCGGCGTACTCCACGTCCAGCTGCCATTGCTCGGAGGTGACGGCCGCGAAGAGGGCAGCCTTGGTGGGGTACCGCTTGAAGAGGGTGCCGGTGGAGACGCCGGCCTCCCTGGCGATCTGCGCGAGGGAGGTCTTGTCGTATCCCCGGGCGAGGAAGAGGTCGCGGGCGGCACGGATGATCCGCGCCCGGTTCTCTTCTTTGATCTGCGCGTGATACCCGGCCTTGGCCTGCGCGGGATACCCCGCCTGGCAGGTGTCGCCATCGGTTTCCGCTCGGTCCACCACCGGCATACCCACGTCCCTCGCCCGTCTCCCGGCCGCATCCTCGCTGTCAGAGGACGGTCTGGCCGCCGTCCAGGATAAGGTCCTGGCCCACAGCGAAGGCGGAGACGTCCGAGGCCAGGTACACGACCGCTTCCGCGACCTCCTCGGGCAGGCCCATGCGGCCCAGCGGGATGTTGGAGCTGAGCCCCTCCAGGACCGCCGCCTGCACCGCGGGGTCCTCGATCCCGAGCTTGGCGTACAGCGGGGTGTCCACCGGGCCGGGGCTGACCGCGTTGAACCGGATGCCGTGAGACTTCAGCAGGTCCGCGTTCCACGACCGCATCAGGGAGGAGACTGCCGCCTTCGTCGCGGCGTAGGCGTTCGAATGGCCGTAGCCGCCGTGCGCGCTGTTGGACGCGTTGAGGATGACCGAGGACGGGTTGGCCAGCACGGGCACCAGGGCCTGGGTGAGGAAGAAGACGCTCTTGACGTTGATGTCGAAGAGCCGGTCGTAACTGTCCTCCGTGTGGTCCTCGAACGGCCGCCAGTCCGAGACACCGGCGTTCAGGAACGCCACGTCCAGCTTTCCGAAGTGCTCTTCCACCTGCTTGGCCAGGGCGCGCTGCGCGTCGAGGTCGCGTGCGTCGGCCTGTACGACGGGCACCTTGTCCCCGAGGATCTGCCGCGCTTTGTCGATGCTGGCCGGGGTGACGCCCGTGACCAGCACCTCAGCCCCTTCCGCGACAAAACGCCGCGCGGTCTCCAGGCCGATGCCGCTCGTGCCACCGGTGATGAGGGCGCGCTTGCCCGCAAGACGAGTCATGTTCCCTGTTCCTTGCCGAGATGTAAGGTAAGTCGAAGGACTCACCACGCCAAGGTAAACCCGCACCACCCCAATGGCAAGTCGGTCCACTTACCATCGGCGATCCGGGGAGCGCGGCCTGATGCGCGGCCTGATGCGCGGGCTGATGTGAGGGTCGAAGCGTGGGTTTGAAGTGACGGGGAAGCTCGCGGCCTTCATCGGGCGCTCGGGCGGTCGCGTCGCGGCAACCGCTCGGTGACCAGGTCGTACGAATCCTCGACCGCGTCGGTGATCAGCCGCTCGGTGATGCCGGGTCCCGGTCCCAGTGAGATCCAGTGGCGTTTGTCGAGGTAGCGGCCCGGGGTGATCGATGCGTGGCCGCGCTCCAGTGCCCGCGCGTGTTCGGGTTCGCACTTGACCGTGATGATCTGGTCGTCCGGGTCGTCGGTGACGATCAGGAACACCTTGCCCGCGACCTTGTACACGTCGAGTCCCGGAGTGAAGGGGTAGCCGTGACTGACGCCGGGGAGGGCCAGGGCAGCCTGGCGGGCGGCGTCCTGGAGCCGGTCACCGGGCGCAGTCACCGGGGCCGGTCACAGGCCGCGGTCATCGGGCCGCCCGCGTTCCGGTGCCGTAGGTGTGCGGGTCGACGGGCCGCTCGGCCTTGGGTAGACCTGCGACGACGAGCCGGTAGGAGTCGGTGACGAGCTCCTTGATGAGCTCCTTGTCGACGCCTTCACCGCTCTCCAGGGTGATCCAGTGTTTCTTGTTCATGTGATAGCCGGGGGTGATGCAGGCGTACTGCTCCCGCAGGGCATGCGCCTCGCCGGGGTCCGCCTTGAGGATCACGACGGGCCGCCCCGGGACCTCGGTCATCAGCATGAACACCTTGCCGCGCACCTTGTAGACCTCCCAGTCGGGGCCGAAGGGGTGCTCCAGCCGAGCCCCTGGGAGTTCCTCCGCGCAGTCGGCGGCGGTCTTGTGCAGGGCCGGTCCGTTCATGGGGCGTGGCCTTCCTCAGGTGGTGACGGGCCGCGGCGTCGAAGGACGCGGAGGCGCGCCGGGCGGGCGCGGCGGCACGTCCCATCCTTCCGCCGCAGCCGACCAGAAGGGCGGGAGGCTGCGGACATGTGATGGTCGACAGGCGACACCCCGTTGCGCCACTGCCTCAACTCGTCCTCATCGCGGTTTCACCGAGGGTGAGCCGAGGCACGACGTCGACCGCGGCACGACGTCGACCGCGGCACGACGTCGACCGCGTCAAGCGGACCGCGCGTGCCGCTGCCGGAGCCCATGGTCAGGACCACTGCCCCCAGCATGTCTGGCCCGGCCAGCACCCGGAGAGGGTGTGGACGTTCGACGATGGCTGTCGAGTGACCTTGTCCTGGCCGTTGTCGGCGGAGGAGATGCCGACGGCTGTGACGATCAGGGCGGCGGTGGCCACGGCCGTGGCCAGGGTCGTGGCCAGGGTCGTGGCCAGGGCCTTGGGTGCGAGTCGCTGCATGATTGTGCTGATTCCTTCGCATGGAGAGTGGGGGATGCGATAGATCATCATCTTGTGGGGTTACCACCTACGCGTCAATATGAAGTTTCAAGTTCCTCGGCCCACGAGGGTGGAGCATCTGCGTACCGTCCCGAACCCGAGGACAATGGACCCCGTCAGTCGGACATCGCCCCACACCCGTACTCGAAAGGTGGCGATCACCATGGCTGAGCACCCGCACGCAGCCCTCGTACGCAAGGGCTACGACGCCTTCTCGCGCGGTGACATGGACACCATGCGCACCCTGCTGGCGGGGGACGCCACGCATCACGTCCCCGGCAGTCACTCCCTCTCCGGGGACTTCAAGGGGCAGGACGCGATCATCGACATGTACCGTCGGCTCGCCGAGGAGACGGACGGGACCGTGCACGTCGTACCGATGAACGTCCTGGTCGACGGCCGGGGACACGCGGTGTCACTGCACCGTTTCACCGCTCGGCGCCAGGGCCGGGAGATCGACGAGACCGGCGCCCTCGTCTTCCGGATCGTCGGGGACAAGATCACCGACCTTGACGAGTGCGTCGAGGACATCGAGCGCGGCAACGAGTTCTGGGGCTGAGTCGCGGCCGACCTCGGGGTTGTCGTCGTCGGACGTGATCCAGCCGGAACGGCGCACGTCAGAGGTGTTCGACGGGAGGCCCTCGTGGATCTGGACGCGGTCGCCGACGAGCTGTACGGCCTGGCCCCGGGTGACTTCACCGCCGTCCGGGACGAGCGGGCCCAGGCTGCCCGGGCCGCCGGTGACCGGGAGCTGGCCGCGCGGATACGTCGGCTGCGCCGGCCGACTCTGGCCGCGTGGGCCAGCAATCTGCTGGTGCGTGAACAGCCCGACGAGACCGAGCGGTTGCTGCAACTCGGTGAGGCGCTGCGGCGGGCCCACCAGGACCTGGACGGCGCGCGGCTGCGCGAGCTGTCGGCGCAGCAGCGCCTGCTGACCTTCGCTCTGGCCCGGCAGGCCGGCGAACTCGCGGCCCAGGCCGGGCAGAGCATCAGCGACGACGTACGACAGGAGGTCCAGGACACCCTGCACGCCGTACTGGCCGACTCGGGGGCCGCCGAGCAGTTGGCCGAGGGGCGGCTGACGAAGCCGCTGAGTGTTGTGGCCGGTTTTCCGATGCCCTCCGGGCAGCCGCCACAGGCACCAGTTTCTCGCCGCACCGGCCGGCCGTCGGGCGAGGTGGGCGATCTGGATGCCGCGCGCGTACGACGCCAGGAGCAGCAGAAGCAGAAGCAGAAACAGGAGCAGGAGCAGCAGGAGCAGCAGGAGCGCCTTGAGCTGGCCCGGCAGAAGGCCGCGGACGTCGCGCGGGAACTCCGGGACCGGGAAGGCGAGTTGGCCGCCGTGGAGGAAGAGCAGCGCCGGGCGGAGGGAGAGCAGGAGCAGGCCGAGCGGCACGTCGCCGAGCTGTCCCGGCAGCTCCAGGACGCCGAACGTGCTCAGCAGCGGGCACGGGATGCCGTCGGCAAGGCCCGCGGGCGCACACGGGATGCGGAGCAGGCCGTACGCGGCAGCCGGCGCCGGGGCGAAGACGCCGCCGCACACGTCCGCGAGCTCGCCGGACGGACACAGCACCGGACGTGAAGCCCGGCGAAGGCAGCGGGGACTCTCTGACCTGGGCAAACTTGGGCCGGTCATAAAACCCGTTGCGGGCGTGCCGCCCAGTCCCGACGATCATGCGCATGTCCGCTGCCCTGGCACCCATGCGCCACCGCCCGTTCCGTCACCTCTTCATCGGTACGACGGTCAACCTGCTCGGCAGCGGGGTGGCGCCCATCGCTCTGGCCTTCGCGGTGCTCGACGCCACCGGCTCGGTCGGTTCACTCGGGCTGGTGGTCGGTGCCTACTCCCTCACCAGCATCGTCTTCCTGCTGTACGGCGGGGTGTTGGCGGACCGGTTGCCGCGCGGCCCGCTGCTGGTCGGCAGCAGCGTGGTCTGCGGCACGAGCCAGGCGGTGATCGCCGCCCTGGTCCTCACCCACAACGCCGCCATCCCCCTGCTCATGGTGCTCGCCGCGATCTCGGGGGCGTCCGGTTCCTGCTACCAGCCCGCCGCCCAGGCGCTGCTGCCCCAGACCGTGCCGGCCGAGTCCCGACGCGCCGCCCTCGCGCTCTCCCGGATCGCGGGCAGCAGCGCGGCGGTCGCGGGTGCCTCGCTCGGCGGCCTACTGGTCGCCGCGATCGGTCCGGGCTGGGGTCTGGCCGTCGACGCGCTCAGTTTCGCGCTCGCCGCAGCGTTCTTCGCGCTGGTCCGTGTCCAGGCCGCACCGCCCGCGCCCAGCGCCGGTGTGGTTCATGAACTGCGCGTCGGCTGGCGGGAGTTCACCTCCCGCAGCTGGGTGTGGGTGATCGTGGTGGCCTTCTGCTTCCTCAACGCCGGCCTCACCGCCTCGTTCACCGTTCTCGGCCCGGCCGTCGCCGACAGCACCGAGATCGGCCGCGGCGGTTGGGGGCTGATCCTTGCCGCGGGCTCGCTCGGCGCGGTCGCCGGTGGCGTCCTGTCGCTGAGATGGCGGCCCCGGCGCGCGATCCTGGTCGGCTGCGCGCTGATGGGCCTGACGGCGACGATCCCGCTGCTGCTCGCCCTCGCCCCCTACACGTGGCTGCTGGTCGTGGCCAATTTCGCCGCCGGCGTGGGCAGCGAACAGGCGGGCGTCGCCTGGTACTCGACCCTCAACGAGCAGATCCCCGAGGACCGTCTGGCCCGCGTGTACGCCTACGACGACCTCGGCTCGTACCTCGCGCTGCCGCTCGCCCAGTTCAGCGCCGGACCGGCCGTACTCCTCCTCGGCCTCCACGCCACCCTCTACGCGGCCGCCGGGCTCGTCCTCCTCGCCACCCTGGCCATGGTCGCCACGCCCTCCGTCCGCGCACTGGTCCCCAAAACCGCACGACCGCTGCCGGTGGTCGAGGATGCGGTGCCTGGCTGAGCCCGACTCGAACGCGTACGGACCGACAGCCGTGCAGCGCGCGGACGTCACCGTCGGCCAGCTGCTTCTACACCCGAACGACCCAGCAAAACCATGCGATTATTGGCCATCGACTCCCCTTCCCGGAAGATTAGTTACCGTACGGTTCGGTAATTGCCCAGGTGACTCCCCGGTAGCGTTTCGTTCATTGAGTCCTTTCGCGTCTGATCTTGACGACCGTGCCGCATCGCTGCATGATCAGCGCTGAACCAGAGCCGCATTACCGCGAAGAAGCCCTCCCCCACGGGTCTTGACCAGGCCCTTGCGGCTTCTTCGCATGAAAACGGGGCGCGATGCCTTCGGAGGGCGCACTAAAAGTGCTGCCCTTTCTCGATGCTGCGCTTCTCCGTTGTCCGTAATACCCACCCCCCACCTTCACCCCCCACTCCCCACCCCCCACTCCCCACTCCCCTCTCCCCTCTCCCCTCACTTGGCGTTCTCGTCATTCACCCCTTTTCGCGATCCATTTTCGCGACCCATTTTTAGTGACCCCTTTTCCCTCGCCTCCCATATTTCCTGCGAGCGTTGAAGGGGCGCTTTGGCCTGCTCGAAAACAGAATGCAATCAGTGTTTCAAGAAGTCGTCCGCAAAAGGTTCCGGAAGTATTGACTTCGTATCCCGGGCCGCTTCATATTTGTGGCCACCACCCCCCAAGCTTCGAATTCGGATCTCGCTGGAGGTCCGTTTTCGTGGACAGTCAGGAGACAAAGTGGCGATCACACGCCCGTTCAACCGCAAGGCCGTCCTGGCCGCTCTCGTGATCACGGCCGCGGCTGCCACCACGGTCACGGTGCCCGGGACCGCCGAGGCCCAGTCGGGCTCCCGTATCTGCGGGAACTACTGGGAGGCCCGCGCCAACGGGAAGACCGTCGGGATCATCGCCAAGGTCCTGGAGGTGCCCAAGGTCGACTTCGGTATCTGCCTCCGTGTCATCGACAAGACGAACAGCATCAACGGCCGGAGTCTGCCCGGCTACGCCGGCGCGGTGACCTGGAATCCGCGTCAGCCTCTGCGGTCCTGGACCTGCGAGGACGCCGGCGACCTGTTCAACGACGCGTACGGGAACGACCCCTGCCTCACCATGAACCGGGTCGACCTCATCGGTCAGGTGGCGAACCGCACGCCCGTCGAGTGGTCGCAGGTCTACTGATCATGCGCCGAACCTCATGGCTGAATCGCGTCCTGATGTGCGGTGCTCTCGCCGTCGCGACGCTCGCCACCACAGAAGGCACCGCGAGTGCCGCCACCCAGTGTTTCACCCAGAGCTATTCCGACGGGGCGAACATCGTCCCCGGCACCGGCGGCGGAAACACCACCCGAGCCATCACCCGGCAGCGTGCCGGCAACACCTGGGACGACTGGGTGTGGCGCGGCACCGAATTCCAGTGTCCGCGAGGCCGGACCTGTGAATACGCGTGGGAGAAGTCGAAGACCACGACCACCGGCTGGGCCATCGGCGGCGGAACCGACCTCGGTAACGCCAGCTCGCCCTCCAAGAAGTGGTACAACACCGTGGTTTCCTTCGTCGGCGGATACCAGAAAACCACGCAGCTCACGACCGCGTTCACCTGGACCGTGCATCTCGAGGGCGGAGATGTGGCACAGCCGGTTCAGGTCGCCGTCCGCCGCTGGACCCAGGGCGATTTCTCCGGCGGCTGGGAAAGGACCAACCGGGGCTGCCGGGGCGGCACCACCTACGAATGGAACGGAAACGTCAGGTTCGGCAATTGGACCCGCGACGTCTTCGAGAAGGAAAAGGTCGGCTACGCCGTCAACGGCCGAATGTGACCTGCCATATCGGCCATCAGCGAATTCCCTTTCCCTGAAAGGACACAGCCATGCCAAGTAGAACCTGGTTGAATCGCGTTCTGATGTGCGGTGCTCTCGCCGTCGCGACGCTCGCCACCACAGAAGGCACCGCCAGTGCCGCCACCCAGTGTTTCACCCAGAGCTATTCCGACGGGGCGAACATCGTCCCCGGCACCGGCGGCGGAAACACCACCCGCGCCATCACCCGGCAGCGCGCCGGCAACACCTGGGACGACTGGGTGTGGCGCGGCACCGAATTCCAGTGCCCCCGAGGCCGGACCTGCGACTACGCCTGGACGAAGTCGAAGACCACCACCACCGGCTGGGCCATCGGCGGCGGAACCGACCTCGGTAACGCCACCTCGCCCTCCAAGAAGTGGTACAACACCGTGCTTTCCCTCGTCGGCGGCTATCAGAAGACCACCGAGATCAGCACCAACTTCACCTGGACCGTGCATCTCGAGGGCGGCGATGTCGCACAGCCGGTACAGGTCGCTGTCCGCCGCTGGACCCAGGGCGACTTCGCCGGCGGCTGGGAAAGGACCAACCGGGGCTGCCGGGGCGGCACCACCTACGAATGGAACGGAAACGTCAGGTTCGGCAACTGGACCCGCGACGTCTTCGAGAAGGAAAAGGTCGGCTACGCCGTCAACGGCCGTATGTGATCCGGCAGTTCACCCATCACACATCGCACATCGCACATCGCACATCGCACACCGCACATCGCGGAGACTTCGAGGAGATGTTCATGAGGGTCACGTTCATCAAGCGGCGCGTCGCGACGCTGGCAGCCGCCGGGCTGGCCGCCGGAGCGCTGTTCGCCGTCGCGGTCCCCGGCACCGCCGAGGCCCAGTCGGGCTCCCGTATCTGCGGGAACTACTGGAAGGGCTACTACGACAACGGCCAGAAGGAGGTCACCTGGTCCCGGGTGATCGAGGTCCCCAAGAGTGACGGCATCGCCTGCGACGTCGCCATCAACAGGACCGACCGGGTCGGCAACCCGCCGCAGGAGACCGTGAACCTCGGTGTGAAGTGGGGTGATCGGCAGCGGCTGCAGAACGTGACCTGCGAGTACTTCTCCCAGGACGTCCTCGACTCCAAGCACGGGGACGACGTCTGCAACAGCATGCTGCGCGCGGACAACGTGTTCCAGGTCAAGAACCGCACCATCAGCCAGTTCTACGTCAAGCCCTGACCACGGCGCTCGCCCCGGTTGCCCGACCCCACCCCCACGGGGGTCGGGCAACCGGCCAGGGGCATGGCACGGTCCTGCGCCCTTGAGGAACCCGTCCCCCGGGGCCTACCCTCGACGCAGCGAGATCTCTGACTGAGTCAACTGTCCGCAGCGAGCAGTTCGTTGCCCACGAGGTGGTCCCTTCCATGACCGTCCAGGACATCCGGTCCTTCAACCGCTTCTACACGAACGTCATCGGCGCCCTCGACTACAGCAGCCACCTCTACGCCCCCTACACCCTCACCGAGGCCCGCGTCCTCTACGAGCTCGCGCACTCCACCCGTACCGACGCCGCCGATCTCCGTGCCGAACTCACCCTGGACGCCGGGTACTTGAGCCGGATCCTCAACAAGTTCGAGCAGGACGAGCTGATCGAGCGGGCGCCCTCGGACCGGGATCCCCGGCGGCGGCGTGTCACACTCACCGCGCGCGGGCGGGAGACCGCCAACCTGTTGAACGAACGTTCCACGGAGGCCATCGCCTCACTGCTGGCCACCGTGCCGGCCGCGGACCGGCCCCGGCTCACGGAGGCGCTGGGCACCGTCCGCTCGCTCCTCTCCGACGGCCGACCCCCGCGCCGCGAGGACGTCGTGCTGCGCGACCCCTACCCCGGCGATCTCGGCTGGATCGTGCAGCGCAACGCGGCGCTCTACGCGGCCGAGTACGGCTTCAACACCGACTACGAGGGGCTGGTGGCGAGGATCGTCGCCGACTTCGCCGAGGATCACGACCCCCACCTCGAGCGGGTGTGGATCGCCGAGCTCGACGGCCGGCCGGTCGGCTGCGTGATGTGCGTACGGGACGAGGCGCCCGGAACGGCCAGGCTGCGGCTGCTGCTCGTCGAGCCGGAGGCGCGCGGGCTCGGCATCGGTGACCGGCTCGTCGCGTCCGTCGTCGGCTTCGCCCGTGAGGTCGGCTACCGCGAACTCGTCCTGTGGACCAACGACGTCCTCACCGCCGCCCGGCACATCTACCAGCGTCACGGCTTCGTCCTCGTCACCGACAGGGCGCACCGCTCCTTCGGCAGGGACCTGGTGGGCCAGGACTGGCGGCTGGATCTGCACGGGACGACGGATCGGTGAAACCCCGGAGCGGCGGGTAGGGTCCGTGGACATGAAACTGGCGTTCTCCACCCTCGGCGTCCCCGGTCTCCCCCTCCCCGAAGTGCTGCGGCTCGCGGCCGACCACGGCTATCACGGCGTCGAACTTCGCACACACCCCGAAGAACCCGTCCACCTGGGTCTCGATCTCGGCCAACGAGCCGATGTGGCCGCCGAGTTCAAGGCATCCGGCATCGAGCTCCTCGGTCTCGCCGGGTACGTCCGGGTCGCGGCCCCCGGCGACGACGAACCCGTGCTCACCGAACTCCGTGCCCTTCTCGACCTGGCCCGCGACCTGGGCGCGCCCTTCGTCCGCGTGTTCCCGGGCGGATCCGTCGACGGCGCCACCGACCAGAGCCCCGAGGAGGCCGACGCGACGGCGGCCCGGAGGCTCGGCACGGCAGCCGAGTACGCGGCCGACATCGGCGTACGCGTCCTCCTGGAGACCCACGACTCGCATCGCACGGGCGCCGCCGCGATCCGCGTCCTGGGCCCGGTCGGTCACCGGCAGGTGGGCGCGCTGTGGGACGTCATGCACACCTGGCTCGGCGGCGAGCAGCCCTCGGAGAGTTACGCGGCCCTCGCCCCGCACCTCGGATATGTGCAGGTCAAGGACATCGCCTCGCCCGAGGACACCACCCCGCTGGCCCTGGGCGCCGGTGTCCTGCCGCTCGGCGAGGTCGTCGAGGTCCTGTCCCGGCACAACTGGGACGGCTGGCTGTGCTGGGAGTACGAGAAGCGGTGGTACGAAGCCGCCGCCCCCCTCCCGGACCTGCTGGACACCGGCCGCGAGCACCTCGCCCGGCTGCTGACCGAGTCCGCCTGAGCCCTGCCCCGGCCCGCGTCATCCGAGTACGTCCCGCAGCTCGCCGAACGCCTCGTGGAACCCGGGGAACGTCTTCCGTACGCACCCCGGGTCGTCGAAGGTGATGCCCGGGGTGCGCAGGGCGGTCACCGCGAAGGACATGACGATGCGGTGGTCGCCGTACGACTTGATGTCCGTGCCGGGGGCGGGAGCCGTGCCGGGGTGGATCTCGATCCAGTCGGCGCCCGTCTCCACCCGTACCCCCAGCCGCCGGAGGTTCTCCGCGCAGGCCTCCAGGCGGTCGCACTCCTTCACGCGGGTGTTGGCGACGTCCTCGATGCGTACGGGGCCGGAGGCGAAGGGGGCGAGCGCCGCCAGGGTCGGCATGGTGTCGGAGATGTCCCGCATGTTGACCGTCAGGCCGCGCAGTTCGCCGGTTCCGGTGACCGTCGTGCGGTCCTCGGCGATGTCCACCCGCGCGCCCATCCCGCGCAGTACGTCGACGAAGCCCAGGTCGCCCTGGAGGGCGCCGGTGCCCAGGCCGGGGACCGTGACCTCGCCGCCGGTGAGGGCCGCCGCGGCGAAGAAGTAGCTGGCGGTGGAGGCGTCGGGCTCGATGGCGTACGTGGTGGCGCGGTAGCCGCCGGGCGGGACCACGAAGACGTCGCCGTCCTGGCGTACGTCCGCGCCGAACGCCCGCATCATCTCGATGGTGATCCCGACGTAGGGGGCCGAGACGAGGTCGGTGACGTGGATGCGCAGGCCCTTGCGGGTCAGGGGGCCCAGGAGGAGGAGCGCGGTGAGGTACTGGGAGGACTGGCCTGCGTCGAGGGTGACGTTTCCGCCCTCCACGCCCGCCGCCTCGATGGTCAGCGGGTGGTGCCCCTCCGCCTCCTCGTGCCGCAGGTCCACGCCCAGGTCGCGCAGGGCGCGGGTGAGGGGGGCGAGGGGGCGGCGGCGCATCTGGGGGGAGGCGTCGAAGCGGTAGGTGCCGTGGCCGGCGGCGGTGAGGGTCGGGAGGAAGCGGGCGGTCGTGGCGCCGTCGCGGCAGTAGACGTCGGCCTCGGTGGCCGCGGGGCCCTCGGGGCGGCCGTCGATCTGCCAGGCGCCGGGGGTGCGTCCGACCCGGTAGCCGAGAGCGAGAAGGCCTTCGGCGAAGCCCTCGGAGTCGTCCGAGCGCAGGGGGCGTACGAGGGTGGTGACCCCGTCGGCTGCCGCGGCGAGGAAGAGGGCGCGCGCGGTGATGGACTTGGAACCGGGAATCTCTACGACGGCCATGGCCCTATGCTCGCCCGCCCCGCGCCCCACGCGCCGGAACGTCCGCGTAATGGACCGTGAACGCTGAGCGCTCCGCGCGGGGTGCGAGGCCCGGGGCGCGGGGCCCGGGGCGCGGGGCGAGAGGCCCGGGGCGCTCGCAGCGCGAGAGGCCCGGGGTGCGAGGCCCGAGGCGCAAGGCCCGAGGCCCGAGGCCCGAGGCCCGAGGCGCGGGGTGCGACGCGCGAGGTGCGACGCGCGAGGTGCGAGGCCCGAGGCGCGAGGCCCGAGGCGCGGGGTGCGAGGCCCGGGGTGCGAGGCCCGAGGCGCGAGGCCCGAGGCGAGAGGCCCGAGGCCCGGGGTGCGAGGCCCGGGGTGCGAGGCCCGAGGCGCGAGGCCCGAGGCGAGAGGCCCGAGGCGCGAGGCCCGAGGCGAGAGGCCCGAGGCCCGGGGTGCGAGGCCCGGGGCGAGAGGCCCGAGGCGAGAGGCCCGAGGCCCGGGGTGCGAGGCGCGGGGTGCGAGGCGCGGGGTGCGAGGCGCGGGGTGCGAGGCGCGGGGTGCTGCCCGGCCCGCGGCGGGGCGGGCAGCACCCTCAGTGGGTCATGAGAACAGCAGGCGCCAGGTCAGCGGGCCCGGGTAGCCGTCCGCGTCGCCGCGCAGCTCCGGGCGGGACTTCTGGAAGTCGCGGACGTTGAGCCGGTCGGCCTCGCCCCAGGTGCGGCTCGGTCCCACCTTGTAGTGGTCGCCGAAGCCGCGCTTGACGAGCTGCTTGCCGAGCTTGAGGACGTTCTCGCTGGAGACCCCGTCCTTGAAGTACTTGCGACCCGGGTACGCGGGCACCGCCGGCTTGGGGGTGGTCTGCGGGGGCTTGTGCGTGCCCTGCGGCGGCTTGGGCGTGCTGTGGGGCGGCTTCGGCGTGCTCGGCGGCTTCGGCGGGGTGTCGTCGTCCACGTCCAGCTCGGCCTTGGCGTACTTGACGAGCGTCGCGAAGTCGATCGCGCCCGGGTCCCCGTGGTCGTTCTCCGGGACATGCATGTGCCCGCAGACACCCTTGAAGTCTGCCCATTCGGTGAAGGACAGACGCTGGCCGCCGGCGGTGCCGTACGAGGTGGGGTAGGCCGGCCAGGACTTCGGGCCGGACAGCGCGACGCCGTGCTCCTCGTGCATCCAGGCCAGGAACCGCGCGACCGACCTGAGCGCCCACTCGGGGGCGTCGGGCCAGAAGATGTGCTCCTGGCCGGCCGCCGTCCACTTCTTGTGCGACGTGGGGTCGCAGGTGCCGACCAGTTCGATCTGGGTGACGTTGAGCGTGTTGGTCTCGACACCGCCCCGCTTGTTGGCGAGGGCCCGCGAGGAGGTCTCTATGTCGAAGTGCTGGAACCACTTCAGCTTCTTGGCCGCGAAATCCGGCACCGCCGTCAGGTTGGGCGCCATGGAGCCACCGCCGTACGTGGGCAGCGTGCGCCCCTCGGTGGTGTGCAGGACGACGACGTTGACCTGCATCGGGTCACCCGGGTAGTCGTCCTGGTACCAGTTCGCCCGGCTGGCGCCCGGGTATCGCTGGGGTCCTGTCTTCGTGGTCATCCCACGCCTCCTGTTTTTCGGCTTCCCCATGGCCGGCCCCCCGACAGGCGCTGCCGCGGTGAGAGCATGTAGGACTCTGCCGGGATCATCTCCCAACAGGCTTGAACTGTACGAGGCTTGACGGGCTTTCGGTGTGTCGCCCGGGTTACACGGGCCGGTTCGCGGGTACTCATTTCTGCCCCTCGGGTCACGCCCGCACCGACTTCCCGGAATCACCCGCGATCCGGGAACCCGCTCCCGCCCCGGCCCGTCCAACCGGCACGACTGCCGGATGAGTCACCGTCGTGCGGTGTCGGCCTCGCCGCTGGCTGCGATCGTCGACCTGACCCTCTCCAACCGCCTGCGGCCCGGCAGCGAGCCGTCACCGGTGCGCCCCCCTCCGATGCGCCGGTGACGGTCCCTCATTTCCCGTCCCGATCGGAACCCTTACGGGCCGCGCGCTCTTGACTGGAAGAAACTTCCCGGTTATTCGTGACTTCTCGGAAGTTTCCTTCACGAGGGAAGGAGCGCCCCCGTGCGCGACCCAGCCGATCAGAACGGGACCGCCGCCCGTCCGTCCAGACGCGCACTTCTCGCCGCGACCGCGGGCAGCGGCGCCGCGCTCGCCCTCGGGGGCGAGGCCAGTCCGGCCGACCGGACCAACAGTGACGCGCGACTTCGCCGGATCGTCTCCCGGATGACCCTGGAGGAGAAGGTCGGCCAGCTGTTCGTCATGCGGGTGTACGGGCACTCCGCCACCGCGCCCGACCAGGCCGACATCGACGCCAACCTCGCCGAGCTCGGCGTACGGACGGCCGCCGAGCTCATCGCCAAGTACCGGGTCGGCGGGATCATCTACTTCGCGTGGGCGCACAACACCCGCGACCCGCATCAGATCGCCGACCTGAGCAACGGCATCCAGCGGGCCTCCCTCGGCCTCCCCCGAGGGCTCCCTGTACTCATCTCCACGGACCAGGAGCACGGCATCGTCGCCCGCGTCGGCCGGCCCGCCACTCTCCTCCCCGGGGCCATGGCACTCGGCGCGAACGGCTCACGCACCGACGCGCTGACCGCAGGCCGCGTCGGTGGCGCCGAGCTGCGCGCCCTCGGCATCCGCCAGGACTACGCGCCCGTCGCCGACGTGAACGTCAATCCGGCCAACCCGGTGATCGGCGTACGGTCGTTCGGCGCCGACCCGAAAGCCGTCGCCGGGCTGGTCGCCGCGCAGGTCACCGGGTACCAGCGATCCTCCGTCGCGGCGACCGCCAAGCACTTCCCGGGGCACGGGGACACCGCCGTCGACAGCCACTACGGCTTCCCCGTCATCCAGCACACCCGCGAGCAGTGGAACACCGTCGACGCGCCGCCGTTCCGCGCCGCGATCCGGGCCGGCATCGACTCGATCATGACCGCGCACATCATGGTCCCGGCCCTCGACGACTCCGGCGACCCGGCCACCCTGTCCCACCCGATCCTCACCGGCATCCTGCGTGGCGAACTCGGCTACGACGGGGTCGTGGTCACCGACTCGCTGGGCATGCAGGGCGTACGGGAGAAGTACGGGGACGACCGGGTCCCGGTGCTCGCGCTGAAGGCCGGGGTCGACCAGCTTCTCAACCCGCCGTCGATCGACATCGCCTGGAACGCCGTACTGACGGCTGTCCGGCAGGGCGAGTTGACCGAGGCGCGGCTCGACACCTCTCTCCTGCGCATCCTGCGGCTCAAGAACCGGCTCGGGCTGCTCGACCGGCCGTATGTCACCCACGCCGGTGTCGACCGGGCCGTAGGTGTCCGGGGCCATCTCCAGGCCGCCGACCGGATCGCCGAGCGGACCACCACGCTGCTCGTCAACGAGCGGAAGACGCTGCCCCTTTCCCGGGTGACCCAGAAGAAGGTGCTCGTCGTCGGGGCCGATCCGGCGTCGCCGTCCGGTACCACCGGCCCGCCCACCACCGTCCTGGCCAACGCCCTCACCGAACTGGGGTTCACCGCCACCGCCCTGTCGACCGGCACCGCACCCACCGCCGCCGTCGTCGCCCAGGCCGTCGCCGCCGCCGGGGAGATGGACGCGGTGGTCGTCGGGACGTACAACCTCAACGCCGCGAGCAGTCAGCGGACCCTGGTCACCGCCCTCCTCGCCACCGGGCGCCCCGTGGTGTGCGTGGCGATCCGCAACCCCTACGACGTAGCTCAACTTCCGTCCGTACAGGCCTACTTGGCCACCTACTCCTGGACCGACGTCGAACTCCGGGCCGCAGCGCGGGTGATCGCGGGACGGGTTCGGCCGCGCGGGAAACTGCCGGTGCCGGTGCTGCGCGCGGACGATCCGACGAGCGTGCTGTATCCGATCGGTCACGGACTGTCGTACTAGGCGCGGGGGTTGGGCAGGCGTACGTCGCGTACGCCGCACAACCGGCGCACTCCCCCCAATAGGCGCAAATCCGCTGGACTTCCGGCGTGGCCCTGGCGGATCGGGCCACGCTGAGCAGGGGAAACTCAGGGGGATGCGATGCGTGTAGTGCGTTCTGTGGGGTCCGTGAGGTTTACGAGGCTCACCGGAGTGACAAGCGGGCGGGCTTTCGTCCGCGCGCTGTTGATGGTGGTCGCGGTGTTCGTGGTGACCGGATGTCAGCTGTCGCCGAACGGTTCGCCGGACGGTTCGCCGGGCCGATCGGCGGACAGAGGGAGCGGCTCCGCCGGCGCCTCGTCGGTCTCGGGCGGGGCCTCGGGGGCCGTCGACGGTACGACGGTCGACCAGCGGCCCGCGCGGCCCCGGCCCACCGGCTACGGCACCGTCTTCCTCGCCATCGACGAGTGCAGCTCCTTCGGCACGACCCGTTTCACCGAGGTGCCCTGCACCAGCGAGCGGGCGGCGGCCCGGGTCGTGGCCCGGTACGACGGCAGGGTGAGCGAGGGTCCGTCGTGCCCGGCGACCACCGACTTCGTGCTGCACATCAGCGAACAGCGCCCCGCCGCCGACGAGGACGGCGACGGGGCCGTCCCGCAGGGGTACGCCTGTATGCGCAACCTCCAGGCCCCGCACCCCGGCGACCCGGGCGGCGGCGGAGGCCCGCGCACGATCGTCGGTGACTGTGTGTACAGCGCGGGGCGCGGGGAGGTGCGGGAGACGGCGTGCGACGGGAAGGGCGAGAAGAAGCCGGAGTACCGGGTGACCGAGGCGGTCGGCAAGCGCTTCAACTGCCCGCCGTCCACTGCCCTTTACGTGCAGTTGGGCGGGGATTCGCCGGTCGGCTGCGCGAAACCGGTATGAAGGATTCCATTTGGTCGGCTTCCTCGGCCGAAAAACGGGTCATGCCAATTCGCGAAACACCGTTGTGATGATTTCGTGAATCGGTAGGCTCCCCCCTGTCATGGCGCGGACCACTTCTTTTCGGACAGTCCGTCAGCACTCACAGGCCGGGAACCTCTGTGGCACTGAACGCACGCACGGCGCAGCAGCCGCAGGACCGGGCTTCGAAGCGCCGGTTGTCGGTCCGGACCATGCTCCTCGTCCTGGCTCTGGTGCCCTGTCTGGCCCTGTTGGCGCTGGGCACGATGGACTCGGCCCATCTCTACGGCGAGTGGCGGACCGTCCATGACCGCGACAAGGAGGCGAAACGCTTCGCCCCCCAGCTCGTCACCCTCTACGTGAACCTGCAGGAGGAACGGCGGCTCAGTGCGGCGGCGATCGCGGACCCCAAGGTCGACAAGCTCGAACTGAGGCGGCAGCGTGAACTCACCGACAGGTCTGTACGGAGCCTGGACGCGCTCGGCGCCGCTCCGAGCGCTGTGGACGACGCCTTCCAGCAGCTCACCCTTGGCCTGAAGAAGCTGCCGGGCTACCGGGACTCCGTGGACCGGCGGTCAACCTACCTGCAGCAGTCGTTCGACGCGTACACGGAGGTGATCGCGTCGAGCATGCAGATGTTCGAAGACTTCAGCAACGTCGGCTTCGCCGAGACCGCCGTCCTCGCGCGGCCGTCGCTCGACGCGCAGTGGGGCCAGGAGATGATCTCGCGTGAGGACGCGATCATCACGGCGGGAGTGGCGAGCGGCAGGCTCACCGGTGAGCAGCGCTTCCAGATCGCCGAGATGATCGGCAGCCAGCAGCACATCTACCAGGACAAGGTCGTTCCCCGGCTCCCCGACACCAGGGCCGAGGCCTTCCGGACCGTGCTGACCGGCACCGACTGGATTCGCAAGACCTCGGTCGAGCAGAGTCTCCTGAACACCGGGAAAACCGGCGCCGGCGGCCCGACCGCCGTCTCCGCCACGCTCGGGAAGGCATGGAAGCAGAGCATCGCGGCCGTCACTCCCCAGCTGCTGGGGGCGGGCAACGCCTACTCCGAGGACCTCTTCGCCTCCACCGACGACCAACTCGACAGCCTGATGACCAACATGATCGTCAACAGCGCGGTGAGTACGGCGTCCGTGGTGCTGGTGCTGGTCCTCTCCCTGCGGCTGACCGGAACGCTGCGCCGCCGTATCTTCGGCCTGCGCGACGACGCCCTCCAGTTCCAGGAGCTGCTGCCGGACATCGTGGAGCGGCTGCGCAAGGGCGAGAAGGTCGACGCCGACGCCGAACTGCCCGAGATCGGGCAGGGCGACGACGAACTCGGACAGCTCGGGCAGGCCCTCAACCAGGCCCGCACCTCGGCCCTGGACACCGCCGCCCGGGAGGTCGAGCTCTACCGGGGCTTCGAGCGGCTGCTGCAACGCATCGCGCGGCGCACCCAGTTGCTGATCGGCATGCAGCTGAAACGTCTCGGCGAGATGCAGCGGCGGCACGAGGACCCGGATGTCCTGGAGGGCCTGTTCGACCTGGACCACCTCGCGGCCCGGCTGCGCCGCTACGAGGAGAACCTGGTGATCCTCGGCAACGGCACCCCGCAGCGGCGCTGGCGCAGGCCTGTTTCGCTGCTCGACATCCTGCGCTCCGCCCAGGGCGAGGTGCAGGACTACCGGCGCATCCGGATCGACACCGACGGCGAGACATGGCTGTCCGAGCGCGCGGTCGGCCCCATGGTCCATCTCCTCGCGGAGCTCATGGAGAACGCGGTGTCCTTCTCCCGGCCGCCGACCCCGGTCGAGGTGACCGCCTCGCAGGTGGGACGCGGGGTCGCGATCGAGATCGAGGACCGTGGCATGGGCATGGACCCCGAGCAGTACGCGGAGGCCAACGCGCTGATGGCGGCGCCGCCCCGCATGGACGTGATGTCCCGAGCGGACGACGCCCGCCTCGGCCTGTACGTGGTGGCAAGACTCGCCGCGAACCTGAACCTCCAGGTGGAACTACGCCCGTCATCGTTCGGCGGCACCCGGGTGGTGGTCCTGGTCCCAGCAGACCTGATCTCCACGGGCCGCCCGACCCGGGCCGGGGCGATGACGGGGGGCCAGGGGATGGCTGGCCGCCAGCTGATGTCGGGCGGGGCGGTGCCGTTGCCGTCGCGCGGGCCGGTTCGGGGCGGGGTGGTGCCGTCGCCGTCGCGCGGGCCGGTGTCGGGCGGGCCGGAATCGGGCGCCTCGCTGCGCGGCGGGCAGGCGGCGCCGGGGCGCCCGGCCCCCGGGGAGGCGACGCCGGGTGCGTCGCGGTCGCGGCGGGAGCCGAGGTCGGGGCGGGCGGAGTCGCCGCTCCCGGAGGTCTCGCCGGGCGCCGTTTCCGAACGTCGTGCCCTGCGGGGTGCGACCGCCCGGCGCACCTCCCGACCGTACGTCGGGCCCGGGGGGCCCACCGAGAGCCCCGCGAACACCGGGAATCCCAGGAACCCCGCAGTCACCGGGGCGTCCAGGAACCCCGCGATTACCGGGGACTCCAGGAGCCCCTCGAACACCAGGAACCCCAGGAACCCTGCATCTGCCGGGGACTCCAGAAACCCCTCTACCGCCCCGAGCCCCAGGAACACCACCGAGCCGGAGGCCTACTCCCGGCCCCTCATCGGGCCCTGGATCGCGCCCTCGCCGGCGGTGGCGTCGTCGGCGGTCTCGCCGGGTCGGGCGCAGGCGTCCGGTTCCGGTCAGGTGGCCGCGGCCAACCCCCTTCCCCGGCGGGTCCGGCAGGCCAGTCTCGTCAACGAACTCCGGGAGGTTCCTTCTGCCGCGCCGGCCGCCGGCGCGCAGCCCCCGCTGCCCCGGCGGTCGGGGGCCCGGTCCGGGGCCACCGTCGGGGCGTTCCAGCGTCAGTCCAGGGCCGCCCGGCTCAGGTCCGACGGCGATCGCCAGTCCACCCAACAGCCCACTCACCCCTCACCGGGAGCCGACCGGCCCCGGAAGGAAGACGGACGATGACTCTGCGAACCACTGCCACCAACTCCGACCTCGACTGGCTGCTCGACCGCCTGGTCGACCAGGTTCCGGGCACCCGGAACGCCATCGTGCTGTCCGACGACGGCCTGGTGGTGAGCCAGTCCAGCAGCATCGCCCGCGTCGACGCGGAGCGCCTGGCCGCCATCGCCACCGGCCAGCAGAGCCTGGCCCGCGGTGTCGGCGAGGTCTTCGGCGGCGGAGCCGTCCACCAGGTCATCATCGAGCTCGAGGACCTCTGGCTGTTCGTCAGCGCCGCCGGCCGCGGCACCCACCTGGCGGTCGTCGCGGACCAGGAGGTCGACGCCGAGGTGATGGCCGTCGCGATGGACACCCTCGTACAGCAGGTGGGACAGCGGCTGGGGACCGAGGTGCGGGTCCACCGCCTGGAGGGCGGGGGGCGTGAGTGAGCCACTGGGCGGACGTGTCGCCGGACGACGACGACGCCGAGGAAGGCCTCGTCCGGGCGTACACGATCACCCATGGGCGTACGGCCTCGGCGCGTGACGATCTCACCCTCATCACGGTGATCGCCACCGTCGCGCCCCACGAACGCCCCGTCGACCGTGGGCTGCAGCCCGAGCACCGGCTGATCCTGCGGCAGTGCCGTGCGCCGGTCGCGCTCGCCGAGGTCGCGGCGGGGCTGAACCTGCCCGTGGCGGTGACAAAGATCCTCGTCGGCGACCTCATCGCGCTCGACCGGGTGACAGCCCGGCCCCCACTCAAGGTCGCGGCCGGCCAGGAAGCCGACATGACTCTTCTTCAGGCGGTGAAGGATGCCCTACTCAGACTCTGACTCCGACGAACAGGCCGGGTCACAGCTGTCCGCGGCCGGGACGTCCACCGCGCCCGCCGCGGTGAAAATCCTGGTCGCGGGCGGCTTCGGCGTCGGCAAGACCACGATGGTCGGCTCGGTGAGCGAGATCCCGCCCCTGCACACCGAGGAGGAGCTGACCGTCACGGGGCTCGACGTGGACGACCTCGGCGGGGTCGAGCGGAAGACGACGACCACGGTGGCGCTGGACTTCGGCCGTATCACGGTGAGCGCCCAGATCGTGCTCTACCTGTTCGGGACGCCGGGCCAGGAACGCTTCTGGTTCATGTGGAACGACCTCGTGCACGGGGCGCTCGGCGCGGTCGTCCTCGCGGACACGCGGCGCCTTGAGAGCAGTTTCGCGTCGATCGACTTCTTCGAGAGCCGTGGCGTGCCGTTCGTGGTGGGCGTCAACTGCTTCCACGGGGTACGGGACCGCACGGTCGAGGAGGTGCGGGACGCGCTCGACCTCGACCCGAACGTCCCGGTCCTCATGGGCGATCTCAGGGAGCGGTGGGACAGCCGGGACCTGCTGCTGGCCCTGCTCGACCGGCTGATGGCCGGCCGCCCGCCGGCCGCGATCGGCAGCTGACACGGACGACGACCACGAAAAGCGGCCCGGTGACGGATGCCACCGGGCCGCTTTCCTCACGTAGTTACGGGCGCAGCGTGGGCTCGCGCTCGAGGTTGCGCTTGTCGAGCCGCGCGTCGTACGTCGCCAGCGGCTTGGCCACCGACGGGTTCGACTTGACGGCGGCCGGGGCGACGCCCGCCCACTCCAGGATGCGGGCCGTGGCGAGCGCCTTCTGCTCGGGGACCAGACCCGCGACGTTCGCGCCGTGGTTCAGGCCGGGCGCGGTGAAGACGTACGAGTCCTTCGCACCCTTGCCGAGGCGGAACCGCTCGGCGCCCCACGGGTCGTTCTGCCCGTACACGAACATCATGCGCCGGGCGTGGTGCTGGACCCAGCTGTCGACGTCCCGCATCGCCCACGGCTGGAACTTCATGGAGATGTCGCGGGGGACGAAGTTGCGCGGCGGCTGGTAGCCGTAGCGGATGTACTTCTTCTCGATGTGCGGGAACTTGATGGTGGGCGCGCCGAGTTGGGTGCCCGCCTGGTAGTAGTACGGCGTGTACGGCTCCAGGCCCTGGTCGGTGTAGAAGGAGAACCCGGAGATCGTGTCGATCGAGGTCCAGATGTCGTCGTCGGTCGCGTTCTTCGCGTCGGCCGGGATCGACTCGCAGTCGGCGAGCAGGCTGTACTGCCAGAAGCCCCAGACGTAGTCGAGGACGACGGCCTCGTACGCGCGGTCCAGGCTGCCGATGGTGGTGAACGTGTAGCCCTCGGCGGCGGCGACCTCCGCGTACTTCTTCTCGAGCGGCTCCCGGCGCACGAGCGCCTCGCGCTGTACGGCGTTCAGCCGGTCGCGGCACTCCTTGGTGCCGACGTTCGCGAAGAACCGGTCGTACGCCGAGTCCTCCTTGTTCACCACGTCGTTGGGGGCGACGTAGGCGACGACGCCGTCCATGTCCCGCGGGTAGAAGCGCTCGTAGTACGTGGCGGTCATGCCGCCCTTCGAACCGCCCGTGGAGAGCCACTTGTTGGCGTAGATCTTCTTGAGCGCCGTGAACACGCGGTGCTGGTCGCTGGCCGCCTGCCAGATGTCCAGCTTGGACCAGTTGGCGGGGTTCGGCCGGGACGGGGTGAAGAAGCGGTACTCCAGGGAGACCTGGTTGCCGTCGATGATCCGGGTCGGCTCACTGCGACCGGGGTTCGTGCTGACGAAGTACCCGCTGGTGAAGAAGACCGTCGGGCGGGCAACGTCCTTGTGCAGGACGGTGATGCGCTGCTGGAACGTGCCCTTGGACGGGTGCCGGTGGTCGATCGGCTGGGTGTAGTTGAGGACGAAGTACCGGTAGCCGGTGTACGGCTTCTCCTGGATCAGGCTCATGCCCGGGATCGCGAGGAGCTGGTCCTTGATGTCCGCACTGCTGGTCGTTCGCGTGGTGCCGGTGGCTTCCGGCTGAGCGGCGGTCGCCGCTCCGGCCGTGCTCAACGTGCCTATGAGCACGGCGAGCGCGAGCAGCCATCTGAGCGCCTTGCGCATGCACCCTCCCCTGTGAGACATCTGTGCGCCGGAAGCTATCGGAGCAACTACCGGTGCACCAGGGGAGATAGGGAAATCCCTCGGGCAGGGGTCAGGAAATAGGGTCGGGAACAGGGCCGGGGAGGAGGCTCAACATCGGATCCAGCCAGAACTGACCGATCCTCGCCCCACGGCGCCCTTGATCCACACCTGCCGCCGTCCCGTGTGCACGGTCACCGGGCCGGCCCGCTTGGAGAAGCGCCCCTCGTCGACGACGGGGAGGCTGCCGCGTGCCCGTACGCTCACCGACATCCACTGGCGGGCGCCCGGCCGTTTGGGCACGGTCACCGCGCAGACGTAGCCGCTGCGCCGGTAGATGTGCACCACGCCGGTGGAGAAGGTCAGCGTCCGGGCCTTGCGGCCGGAGCACACGGAGACCCGGGAGGCGGTGGAGGCCGCCTCGGCCCTGGAGGCCGCCTCGGCCGTGGCCGGGCTCGCGAGGGAGAGCATCCCGGACGCGGTCAGCACGGCCAGCCCGAGCGCCAGCCGCCGCCGTATCGAACCACCGCTCACCGTGTCCCCCCTCCGGCCACCGCCCATGACCCTAACCGTTTATCCGTACTGATGTACGGACGCACGGCAGCCGCCGAACGGTTGCGCCGGCCGGATCAGCGGGCCGAGGTGACCGGTTCCTCCGGTTCCGGCGCACCTACGAAAGTGCGCCACAACTCGGCGTACTTTCCGTCCAGTTGGAGCAGTTCGTCGTGGGTGCCGTCCTCCGCGACCCGGCCGTGGTCCATCAGGACGACCCGGTCGGCGCGGGCCGCCGTGGTGAGCCGGTGGGCGACCACGAGCGTCGTACGGCGGCCTGCGAGCCGGTCCGTGGCCATGTTGACCTGGGCCTCGGTGGCCAGGTCGAGCGCGGCCGTCGCCTCGTCGAGGAGCAGGATGTCCGGGTCGACGAGTTCGGCGCGGGCCAGCGCGATCAGCTGGCGCTGGCCCGCCGAGAGGTTGCGTCCGCGCTCGGCGACCTCGTGCAGGTAGCCGCCCTCGAGCGTGGCGATCATGTCGTGCGCCCCGACCGCCCGGGCCGCCGCCTCCACCTGGGCATCGGTGGCGTCCGGCCGCCCGTACGCGATGGCGTCCCGCACGGTCCCCTGGAAGAGGTACGCCTCCTGCGGCACGACCCCGAGGCGATGCCGGTACGAGGTGATGTCGAGGTCCCGCAGATCGGAGCCGTCGACGGTGACCCGGCCGCCGGTCGGGTCGTAGAAGCGGGCGACGAGCTTCACGAGGGTCGACTTGCCGGCGCCCGTCTCCCCGACGAAGGCGACGGTCTGCCCGGCCGGAATCGTCAACCGCACGCCGCTCAGGGCCTCTTCATCATCCCCATAGGCGAAGTCCACGTCCTCGAAGGTGATGTCGCCGCGCAGGGAGAGCACCTCCATGGGCTCCTCGGCGGCCTGGGTCGAGGTCCGCTCCTGGAGGAGCTCCTGGATCCTGCCGAGCGACACCGTCGCCTGCTGGTACCCGTCGAAGACCTGCGAGAGCTGCTGCACGGGAGCGAAGAACAGGTCGATGTAGAGGAGGTAGGCGACCAGCGCACCGGTCGTCAGCGTCCCGTCGTCGATGCGCCCCGCGCCCACGATCAGCACCGCGGCGGCGGCGACCGAGGCCAGCAGCTGCACGAACGGGAAGTACACGGAGATCAGCCACTGCCCGCGCACCCGCGCCTGACGGTAGCTGTCGCTGCCCGCCGCGAACCGCTCGCCGCCCGTCCGCTCGCCCCGGAACGCCTGCACGATCCGCAGCCCGGACACCGACTCCTGGAGGTCCGCGTTGACCGCGGAGACCCGCTCACGGGCGAGTTCGTACGCCTTCACGCTCGCCCGGCGGAAGTAGACCGTGCCGAAGACGAGCACCGGGATGGTGACGAACACGACGAGCGCGAGCTGTACGTCGATCACCAGCAGGGCGACCATGATGCCGAAGAAGGTGACGACGGAGACGAAGGCGGTGACAAGGCCCGTCTGCAGGAACGTGGAGAGGGCGTCGACGTCCGTCGTCATCCTCGTCATGATCCGCCCGGTCAACTCCCGTTCGTAGTAGTCGAGTCCGAGGCGTTGCAACTGGGCGAAGATCTTCAACCGGAGGGCGTACAGCACGCGTTCGCCGGTGCGGCCGGTCATCCGCATCTCGCCGATCTGCGCCGCCCACTGCACGACGACGGACACCAGGGCGAGCCCGGCGGCCACCCACACGGCACCCAGGGCGAGTTGGGAGACACCCGAGTCGATGCCGTGCCGGATCAGGACCGGCAGGAGCAGCCCCATCCCGGCGTCCACGGCGACGAGCCCGAGGCTGAGCAGCAACGGCCTGCCGAAGCCGCGCAGCAGCCGCCTCAGCCCGTACGACTCCTCGGGCGTGACCGCGCGCGCCTCGTCGATGCCCGGGGTGTCGGCGGCCGGGGGCAACGCCTCGACCTGGGCGAGGAGTTCGGGCGTGGCCGGCATGCCGTCGAACGCGGTGTCCTTGGGCTCCCGGTCGCCGGTCCACAGCCTCGGCGTCACTCCGCGCTCGGCGTCGAACTCGGCGTCCAGCTCCTCCCGTACGGAGGTGTCCTCGGGCGGCAGCGTGGGCAGGGCGCGGCCGGGCGAGACACCGCCCAGCTCGTCCGGGTCGGTCAGCAGCCGCCGGTACAGGGCGGAGCGGGCCTGGAGTTCGTCGTGGGTGCCGATGTCGGCGAGGCGTCCGCCGTCCAGGACGGCGATGCGGTCGGCGAGGCCGAGCGTGGAGCGGCGGTGGGCGATGAGGAGGGTGGTGCGGCCCTCCATGACGTGCTTCAGCGCCTCGTGGATCTCGTGCTCGACGCGTGCGTCCACGGCGGAGGTGGCGTCGTCGAGGACGAGGAGCCGGGGGTCGGTGAGGATGGCGCGGGCGAGTGCGACGCGCTGGCGCTGGCCGCCGGAGAGGGTGAGGCCGTGCTCGCCGACCTTGGTGTCGTAGCCGTGGGGCAGCTCGGCGATGAAACGGTCCGCCTGGGCGGCGCGCGCGGCGGTGAGGATCTGCTCGTCGGTGGCGTCCGGGCGGCCGTACGCGATGTTGTTGCGGACGGTGTCGGAGAAGAGGAACGAGTCCTCGGGGACAAGACCGATCGCGGCCCGGAGCGAGTCGAGGGTCAGCTCGCGGACATCGTGCCCGCCGATGAGGACCGCGCCGCGCGTCACGTCGTAGAAGCGCGGCAGGAGGAGGGAGACGGTCGACTTGCCGGAGCCGGAGGAGCCGACGACGGCGAGGGTCTCGCCGGGCCGGATCTCGAAGCTGAGGCCGTCGAGGACGGGGTGCTCGGGGTCGTACCCGAACGACACGTCGTCGAACTCGACGGTGGCGGGGGCGTCGGCGGGCAGTTCCTTGTGCCCGTCCGCGATGGACGGCCGGGTGTCGATGAGCTCCAGGACACGCTCGGTACCGGCCCGCGCCTGCTGCCCGACGGTCAGCACCATGGCGAGCATGCGCACGGGCCCGACGAGCTGGGCGAGATAGGTGGAGAACGCGACGAACGTGCCCAGCGTGATGTGCCCGTCGACGGCCAGCCAGCCGCCCACGGCGAGCATGGCGACCTGCCCGAGCACGGGTACGGCCTGGAGCGCCGGCGTGTAGACGGAGTTGAACCGGATGGTCCGCAGCCGCCCCGCGAAGAGCCGCCGACCGACCTCCCGGAGCTTCCCCGTCTCCTGCTCCTCCTGCCCGAACCCCTTCACCACGCGTACGCCGGTCACGGCGCCGTCCACGACACCGGCGACGGCGGCGGCCTGGGCCTGCGCGTACCAGGTGGCCGGGTGGAGCTTCGTACGGCTGCGCTTGGCGACGATCCAGAGGGCGGGCGCGACGGCGAGGGCGACCAGCGTCAGCGGGATCGACAGCCAGGCCATGATCGCGAGGGAGATCAGGAAGAGCAGGACGTTCCCGAGGGTCATCGGGAGCATGTAGAAGAGGCTCTGGATCAGCTGGAGGTCGCTGGTGGCCCGCCCGACGATCTGCCCGGTCGACAGCTCGTCCTGGCGGCGGCCGTCGAGCCGGGTGATCGTCTCGAACATCTCCGTCCGCAGGTCGTGCTGGACGTCGAGGGCGAGCCGGCCGCCGTAGTAGCGGCGGATGTAGGTGAGGACGTACACGAGCACGGCGGCGACGACGAGCGCGCCCGCCCAGACGGCCATGGACCGGGTCTTGTCGCCGATGACGTCGTCGATGATCACCTTGGTGATCAGGGGGACCAGCGCCATGAGGGCCATACCGCCGAGGGAGGCACCCAGGGAGAGCACGACGTCCTTCGGATACCGCCAGGCGTAACCGATCAGACGCCGCGCCCATCCGGGTCCCGGGACCTGGTCCGGTACCGGGGCCTTTGTGGGCTCCGGTACCGGTTCCTGTTCCGGTTCGTGTCCCGGCTTCCGCCCCCGCTGCTCTGCCACTCCGGCGCCTTCCGTAGATCCGCGATTCCGCACTCCGCCGGTAAGCACCAACGCGGGCGGAAGCGGATTTCATCCCTCCGCAATGATCCGCGCGGGTGCTCGGGCGGCAGAAATCAGGTGATCCTTAGGCGGCGGGGCGGAAACAGGGCCTTGTCAGGACGCCGAACACGTGACCGTCGCCGTCGGCGTGCCCGCCGTCGCCGGAGTACTCGCGAGGAAGCCGAAGCTGGTGCTCGCCCCCGCAGCCACCGTGCCGTTCCACCCGGCGTTGCGCACCGTCGACCCGGTCAGCGCGCCGTTCCAGACCTGGGTGACCTGGCTGCCCGTCGGGAGGGTGAGCGTCACCGCCCAGGAGGAGATCGGCGCCGTGGACGAGGTGTTGGTGACCGTCACCTCACCCTGATAGCCGCCCTGCCACACGGACGCCGCCCGGAAGGCCGCCGAGCAGCCGCCGTTCCCGGGGTCACCCGGGTCGTCCGGGTCACCCGGGGTGAGCAGGGCCGACAGCGCCGGGTACCAGCGGGCCGCGATCTTGGCGTCGCCGGAGGTGTTGGGGTGGACGCCGTCGTTGGTGTCGGTGGCCGAGTCGAAGCCCGTCCACTGGTCGACGACGGTGACCGGGGACTGCGCCGTGGTGATGCCCTGCGCCCATGCCGGAATGCGCTGGTTGAAGGCGACCGTACGAGCGGCGCACTCGGCGCAGCTGCTCGGGTTGATCGGGATGAGCTGGGCGACAAGGACCTTCATCGCCGGGTTGCTCGCCCGCATCTGGCCGACCAGCTTGGTGAACGCGGCCAGGATGGTGTCCGGGGCAATGCTGCTCCACACGTCGTTGGTGCCGAAGTGCATGACGACGATGTCCGGCCGGGTCGACGCCAGCCAGCCCGGCAGCAGGTTCTGGTCGGCGGTGGCGGTGGCCTGGAAGCCGCCGTGGCCCTCGTTGTCGGCGTCGTGAGTGAGTGCGCAGTGCTGGGCGTTCAGGGTGCCGACGAAGTCGATGTCGGTGTAGCCCGCGTTCTGCAGCTGACTCCAGAGGAGGGAGCGCCAGCAGCCCGGGGAGCCGGTGATGGAGTCGCCGAGCGGCATGATCCGTACCGGTGTCGCGGCGGCGGCGGAGGGGGCACCGGCCAGCCCGAGGCCGGTGACGAGGGCGAGCAGGGCGGCCAGGAGAGCGGCGAGGAGGGGGGAACGGTGTCTGCTGCGCACGGGGGGTCCTTCCCGGAGTGGGGGCGGGAGCGGGGGTGCGGGTGCGGTGCAGTTGCGGTCGGTGGGTGGTGGGTGGGTGGTGGGTGGGTGGTGGTGGGTGGTGGGCGCATGGGAGCGCTCCCATGCGCCGGCACCATTCATCAAGCCACTGTTGTCACTAACACGTCAATAACCCGGACGACCCCGGACCGACGGGAAAGCGGAGCCGACTCGCGATCAGCTCGCGAGTCGGCCCTGGGTTCAGCTCGCGAGGAGATCGCGATGGACGACCTTGGCAACCCCTTCGATCGTCGTGATCCCGTAGTTCCAGGTGCTGTTGCCGTGCGTGAGCACCGTGATCATGTAGTCGTGGCCCCGGCCCTTGAACGTGCCGATGCTGTGCACCCGCCAGCCGTACGAGGCGCGCTGCAGCCAGCCGTTCTTGACGTGCACGGAGACGCCCGAGGGAACGCCCTTCGGCGTACCCCAGCGCTGGGAGGCGATGACCTCGCTCATCAACTTCTGCACGTACGCACGGGAGTTGTCCGTCAGGACCCGGTTGGTGAGGGTGAGGATCTGGAGGAGCTTCGTCTCGTCGCGGGCGGTGATCTGAGTGAGACCCCAGTAGCCGTTCGCGCCGGGCTTGGTCTGCGTCATGCCGGCGGCGGTGAGGAAGCCCCTGATCTTCGTGAGGCCCAGCTGGTTCCACAGCTTCGTGGTCGCGGCGTTGTCCGACCTGGTGATCATGGCCGTGGCGAGGCTCTTCTCCCGGGCGGTCAGGGCGCGTTGGTGCTTCTGGGCGTCCCAGAGCAGGGCCGAGAGGACGGTGACCTTGACGACACTGGCGGAGTCGTAGGCGGTCTGCGCACGGTACGCGCAGGTCGTCCTGGTGGTGCGGTCGTAGACGCCGATGCTGATGGAACCCCGGCGCCCGGCGATGGCGGAGGTGATGTCCCGCTTCAGTTTGGCGGCGAGTGCGGGCTTGGTCGACGTACAACTGACGGCCGCCGGAGCCGCGTTGACGGGTGCGGCGGCGCCCAGCAGCGCCAGCACGGTCGTGACGCAGAGTACGGCGCCGCCGAGTATGCGGGCACGCGCGGATCTCGATGTGCGGCGGGTCGCGGATATGCGGTGAGTGCGATTCATGGAGGTTCCCCATCCCCGTGAAAGACAGCAGCGCGCCCCCGGCACGCTGGTCTTCGTCTGACTCCCGTACCCATACGAATGGTTGTACGTACAGTCGCACTTTCAAGCGAACCCTCTTGAGCCAACTCCCCCTTTCCGCCCGCCTTCTTCGCTCTACGCGCGTCAAATCGAGCCGAAATCAACCGACTTGCCGGATCAAGTCACCCAACGGACACGCGCAGTTCATTGCCTGAAACGCATGTCCATGTCACGCTCCCGGATGTCTCGCTCATTCGACACGCGTAGAACGGACACCCCCGATGCCCGCGACGCAGATACGCACCCGCCGTTGGAAGACCGTGGTGCTGGCCACGTCGACCGTTCTGGCGGCCCTCGCCCTCCCCACGATGACCGCCACCCCGGCCGGCGCGACGACAACCGCGTACGACTCGACGTACTACAAGAACGCGATCGGCAAGACCGGTACGAGCCTCAAGTCGTCCCTGCACACGATCATCAGCGCCAACGTCACGAAGATCTCGTACGCCGCGGTCTGGGACGCCCTCAAGGTCACCGACCAGGACCCGAACAACAGCAACAACGTGATCCTGCTGTACAGCGGCGTCTCCCGCGCCAAGTCCCTCAACGGCGGCGACGTCGGCGACTGGAACCGCGAGCACACCTGGGCCAAGTCCCACGGCGACTTCGGCGAGGCGATCGGCCCCGGCACGGACCTGCACCACCTGCGCCCGGCCGACGTACAGGTCAACAGCATCCGCGGGAACCTGGACTTCGACAACGGCGGCAGCGCCGTCACCAACGGCGGCGGCAGCACCGTCGACTCCGACTCCTTCGCGCCGCGCGCGGCGGACCGGGGCGACGTGGCCCGCATGATCCTCTACATGGCCGTGCGCTACGACGGCGGCGACGGCTTCGCCGACCTGGAGCCCAACGAGAAGGTCGGCAACGGCTCCAACCCGTTCATGGGCAAGCTCTCCGTACTCAAGGCCTGGAACGAGGCGGACCCGCCGAGCGCCTTCGAGGAGAAGCGCAACCAGGTCATCTACGACACCTACCAGCACAACCGCAACCCGTTCATCGACCACCCGGAGTGGGTCGAGGCGATCTGGTAGGAGATCGCTGACAGCTGTAGCTGGTAGCCACACAGCTTTCCCTCTGCCCTGAACCCTGAGAACCCTGAAAACCCTGAACGCCCCGTGATCCACGGGGCGTTCAGCGCGTTATTCCTGTAGGTGTGAGCCCTAGTGGGCCAGGGCGGATGAAGAGGTGGCGGAAGGGGTGGCCGTCCTGGCCTTGCGGCGTTTGGCCAGGACCGCGAGGACGTTGGCCGCGAGTCCGCCCACAGTCCACAGGGCCAGCACCGTCACGTGTCCGCCCACGCCCTCGCCTCCGAAGTAAAGGACGGAGCGGATCGTCTCCAGGGTCGCGGGCGTCGGCAGGACGCCGTGCAGGAACTGGAAGAAGCCCGGCTCCGCGTACACCGCGAGCGCACCACCGGAGGAGGGCACTCCCAGGAACATGAAGAGCGGAGCCGCGACGAGGACGGCGAGCGGGCCGAGGTACCGGGCGAAGAAGGCGGTCACCATCGACGCGCAGAACGACGTCAGCCAACCGACACACATCACCTCTGTGACGTGGCCCTCGAAGCCGCCGACGACCGGGCCGACCAGCAGCGTGGCGGACACCGCGATCAGCGCCGCGAAACCACCGGCTGCGGGAACCAGTCGGCGCATCTCCATCAGATCCGGAGCGGCGACCGAGGCGATGATGACCAACAGGAAACCGGCGAGGAGGAAAGCAGCGCTCAGATAGAGACTGACCGTGCCGATGCTGTCCCGCGACGGCAGCGGAACCAGATCCTCGGTCCGCAGACCGGTGTGCTGTTCCTCGGCCACCTGCGCGAAGATCTGGGTCGTCATCTGCTTGAGGCTGGCTCCGGCCGCGCCGGCGACGTACAGGGTGGCGTCGCCCTTCGCGTCGGCCGGCAGGATGTAGGCACCGGCGATCTCCTGATCGGTCACCAGCTGCCGAGCCGTGTCAGCCGCGTCGACGACGCGCACGTCCAGGGCTTGCCCCGCCCTCTCCTCCAGCGCGTCGGCCACACCCCGGCCCTGTTCGGCGGTGGCACCGACGACGGCGACAGGCAGGTTGTTCGGCGTCGGCTGGTGCATCGCGGTCACGAAGATGCCCGTGAACAGGGTCACGAGAAGGAAGGGGAAGAGACCGAGGACGGTGTACTTCACCTTGTTGGACGGGTGCTTCGGCTGTGCTGCGGCTGTGGGTGCGGTCGATGTCATGTGAGAGGTCCTTGTACAGGCGGGTCGGAGCGGAGACGGTTCACGTGGCTGCCGCAGGTTGTGGAACCTGGAAGTCGACGGCGGAGCCGCCCGTGTCGCTGCCGGATTCCCTCCCGCTGCGGTGCCGCCGCAGGTCGACGACCGCGGTGAGCGCGAGAGAGGCCACCGTCCATACGGCGAGGACGAGCAGGTGAGCGCCGGCGGCGCTGCCGTCGAAGTAGAGGACCGAGCGCAGCGCCTCGCCCGCTGCGGGAAGCGGTAGCACGTCGTGCAGGAATCGGAAGAAGCCCGGCACGGCGTACTCGGACACGCTGAGGCCGGAGGCGGGCACACCGAGGAACACGAACAGGGTGATGCCGGGCAGAACCGCCAGCAGGCCCAGGAGACGGAAGAGCATCGTCTGCGTCATGGACACCGTGAAGATGGACAGCGCGCCCAGTCCGAGGATCGCGGCCGAGTGTCCCTCCACCGCTCCGATGACAGGCCCGACCAGCAGCCAGATGACAAGACTCATCAGAGAGGCCCACCCGGCCATGAGCGGGACCAGACGGCGCAGTGGGTTCAACTCGGGTGCGCCGCTGCCGATTGCGGCGACGACGATATAGCCGGCGAGCACCCAGGCGATACCGGTGAACATCGCGGTCACCCCCATGCCGTCGTGAGCGGGCAGCGCGGCGATGTCCTTCTCGACCACGTCGAGGTGCTGGGCCGAGGCGAGCGGCTCGAGAACGGCTTTCACCATCTCCGCCTGAGCGGCACCCGCCGCCTGGGCCGTGTAGATCACGGCGTCACCGTCGGCGGTGGCGGGCGGGACGAAGGCGCCGACGATGTCCCGGTCGTGGAGCAGTTCCTTCGCACGCTCCACGCCGGCCACCACGCGCGCGTCGACGGGAGAGCCGTCCGCCTTGTTGAGCCCGGCCGCCATCTGCTTCGCCTGGGCGGAGGTGCCCACGACGGCCACCGGCAGGTTCTTGGGGGTCGGGGAGTGCATGGCGCTGGTGTAGATGCCGACCAGCAGCATCGCCATGACGAAGGGGAAGGCGAACACGAACACGTACTTCATGCGTCCACCCACGGCGACCGGGCTCCCCGGGCCCGGGTTCGCTCCTGCCGGCTCCGTGACTGTCCCCTCCGGCGGGCTGTCGGCTTCCATCGCTTCTCCTCTGCTGGAACCTACGTTCGTCGCGCAGCGCCAATAATGTCGCTCAGCGACATAAAATACAATTCGAGATCTGACATGCTCGACCGTGCAGCCAGGCGCGGCGGCGGAGGAGGCGTACACATGACCAGCGGATCGAGCGGCGCTGCTCAGCCGTCACGACTGCGATCGGGCCCCGGCAGGCCGACACTCTCCGAACGTCACAGAGAGGTGATCAAGCGGGACATCGCACTGGCCGCGCTGCCGCTGTTCGTGGAGAAGGGCCTCGAAGGGACCGCGGTGGGTGAGGTGGCCGACGCGTTGGGGGTGTCCACCCGCACCCTGTGGCGCTACTTCCCGACCAAGGAGGCCTTCGTCCGCCCGTTGCTGGGCGCGGGCATGGACGCGGCGCTGCGGGCGGTACGCGACTGGCCCGCCGACCGTCCGCTGCTCGAAGCGATGGAGCAGGTCAGCTCCCTCGGCGCCGACAGCCCGGAAGCGCTCGGCTATCTACGGACGCTGGTCCGCATGACCCGCACCGAGCCCGGACTGCGGGCGGTCTGGCTGGACGTCTACTACGAAACGGCGACGGCCCTCACGGAGATCATCCAAGAACGCACCGGTCTGCCACCGGGCGGCCTGCACGCCAGGACCCAGGCCTTCGCTCTGAACGCGGCCCTTCTGAGCGCCGTCGAGACGTGGGCGTGCGACGACACGGCGGAGTACACGACCGGACCGGCCACCGCCATCCTCGAGGCACTGAGCATCGTCGCCGACGGCCTGTCCATGAGCGCGCCGCGCGGATCGAAGCCGACCAGGCCCAGTACGGGACCCGGAAAGGCTTGAGCGCGGGCCGGTCGGGCACGAGGTGGGCCTGCTCTCGGCAGCTTCGACAGCGTCGCCCAGGGAAAGGTACGGCGTACTGACCGTCACCCGCCCCGAGCGGTCAGGGAAGGGTGCTGTACTGATCTTGACGGCCAACCCGGCCGCTTGTCAGAAGCCGAAGGAGTTGTGCGGTTCGGGATCGCTCCGGAACATCCGGCTCAGTCGCCCCAGCGCGCCTTCGGCGTGCTGGGTGATGTGACCGGCGTACGCCAGGTCGTGCGCCGACATGCCACCGAAGTAGAGCGAACTGAGCGCCGGGACCGTGAGGGTCAGGTCTGCCATCTGCTCGGTCGGAACACACGTCACCGAGTCGCCGTCCGCCCGCAGGCACCATGTCCGATTGTTCGCCGGACACATCCGGTCGCTGTCGATGGTGAACCTCAGCTCGCTAGGTATCGAACATCGCCTGCATCATCTGCCGCAGGTAACCGCGTCGGCGGTGGGTCGCGATCACCCCGGTGGCGGTGACGCCGGCCATCCTGACCGTGCTCCCGCCGGGAACCGTCACCCCGAAGGAGATGGTGGCCGACGCGCCGACGCACGTGCCGTCGACGAACGTCGCGATCGGGTGGAAGGACTCGTCCTTGACGTCGGCATCGGCCCACTGCTCGAGCTGCTCCACGGTCGCGGGGGCACGCGGCGGCGGCCACGGCTCAGCGCCACCGTGCCAGGCGGCGTCCGCCGGCTCCCAGTGCGGCAGCCCGTTCGCGAAGGGCAACGCCCGGTAGTAGGCAGCCATCTCGTCCGGCCGCGGCGGGCGAACCTGAGTCACCATGCCCGACATTCGATCCGGCGCCCTCACCGACCGGCAACCGAATACCGGGTACTGGTCGACGGTCAATGGGCGTCCGCACCTGCCCCTCCCCCGCCGGTCACAGCGTGCTGCCTCGCGCCACCCACCGCGTCGGCTGACCGGTCACCTTCGCCACCGTCTCGAAGTTGGCGTCGTAGTGCAGGACGACAAGCCCGGACAGCTCGGCCGTCGCGGCCAGCAGCAGGTCCACGGCACCCGCACTGCGGTGCTCACCGGACTCGGTCAGCCTGCGCTGTACGGCCCGGCTCGCTGGTACACACCGTCGGGCACCGGTATCCAGCTGAAGAGTTCGGCGAAGAACTCCTCGTTCTCCAGCCGATCCATCAGGGACCGGGCGGAGAAGTGCAACTCCAGCTCGGTGAGTTCGCACATGCCCACGACGCCCTCGGCCAGGGCGTCGCTCCACTGCTCCCGAAGACGTTTGTTCGTCAGAAGACGCGCGGCGGCGGAGGTGTCGATGAGGTACGTCACCAGACTCATCGACGGCAGTTCTCATTGTCCAGCAGCACGTCGAAGTCGCCCCGCTCCCCCTTGGCGGCCAACTCGTCCAGCGCCTTCAGCCGCCGACGGCGCTTCGCGACCTCCAGCAACGCCGCGTTGACCGTGTCCTTCTTGGTCTTGGTGCCCAGTATCTCGGCGGCCTCACTGAGGGCATCGTCGTCGACCTCCACGTACAGATTCGACATGGCATATCCCCCCTAGGCATTTTTCATATGCAAGATATATCTCGGCCGGTCCCACGCCCCTCAACCGTCGAATCTGCCAGCGCAACGTAGTCCGGGCGGGCCAGCTCCGTGCCCGCCCGGAGCGTAGCCAGCGGAACCGGACTCGACTTCGCGATCCTCAGCAAGTGCTCGTACATCTCGTCCAAGACGTGATGTGCCGCGTAAAGCATCACGTCGCCGCAGTCGCTCGTGAGGAGCAAACGAGAGCGCCGACCCTGCGAGCATGCGCTCCCCCGGGTTCCGACCCCGCACCCTTACCCCTGCCAGTGTCTGGACCGAGCCCCTTCAGCGCCCGACCGCATCGCGGTTCCTCAACAGCCTCTGCCCAGAAGCGACCGTGGCACCCCCGAAGCACGCGTCCTACCCAGAACGGCAGGCGGGGTGGCATCCTGCTTCATCCTGCGACGGAAGGGGTAGAGAGTGGCAACGCGTCCGGATCCTACTGCGAAGAAGTTTGCCCGTTTTGTGAAAGATGCAGCCGCCAAGGCTGGATATGCCGTCAACTCCTCGTCAGGGGACGGCAAAGCCAAGCTCGCTGAACGGACTGGCATGTCCGAGGCCGACATAGCCAAGATCCTTAACGGGGAGTTCGATATACCGTCCGACCCCCTCAAGCCCTTGGCGGATGCCCTGGACGTAGAACAGAAAGAGCTGCTCAGGGCAGCCGGAGTACTGGACGACAAGCCCGCAAGAGCAGGAAGCCGCCCGCTGACCGTGCAGCTTGCTGCACAACGGCTCGGTATTAAGTCCCAGAAGAATGTGGCGGCCTTCGAGACACTCGTGACCGCTCTGCTCGACGCCGAGAAGCGACGATGACCCAGTGAGGGATTACTGCGCAGCTACCGCTCGGACCACGGCATCCGAATGGTAGCCCCCTTCTGGCATCCAGAATTTGTCCCTAACTGGCCGGCAGGGGTGCGACCGGGCGGACCGCAGTGAAGTCCTGGGACTCGTCGCGGGTGGCGGAGAGCAACAGCAGCCACTCGTCGCAGCCCTGCCACGGAGAGAGGTCGCCGCCACCTCCTCGCACCACCCGCGGTCCGTCGCCGGTACGGGGGCGTGCGTCCGCCGGCGCGTCCGTGAAATGCGGGATCCACACATCGGCGCAGATCTCGTTCGCCGACCCCATCGCCGCCAAGCCGAAGGCGTTCTCAGCCGCGGCGGTGCGCTCCTCGTCGGCAAAGTCGTCCAGCACCTCGTCCTCGTCCGGCTTTCCGTCCCCTCGGAAGGTCAGAGTGGTTGTCCCTGCCCTGGCCGCATACTCCCACTCCGCCTCGCTGGGCAAGCGGAAGGGCAGCGCCCCGAGCAGGTCGTCCAAGTCGTCCTCGAAGCGGGCCGTGCTCGCATCCGAGTCGGCGAAGCTGTCCTCGTACTCGGGCAGCCAGTGCCGTGCTTGCGCCACCGTCAGCGGATGGCGGGCGATCAAGAACGGCTCGACCCGCACTTCTCGGACCGGCCGGGCATGGACAGCACCGGCGAAGAACGCTTCGAGGTCGTCATCAGCGCCGTCGGACCGCTCAATGGCACGAACCGCGTCCAGTTCCGCGTCGGACAGACCCATCAGGAACGTCCCACCGGGGACAGCCCTGAAGATTACTCCGGAAGGGGTGTGCCGCCACGCCCGTCGACCAGCCACTATCTCGTGAGCCCACATGAGGCCGGACGCTAACAGCTGGGACGGACCCTCCGACCTGGCTTCCAACGCCGGATAACCAGATAAGAAGCGCCTCCCCGTCACCCCAAATGCGTAGCCGCGAACATCCGCAACCCCACCGGAAGCACCACCACCGAAGGCCCCGGCTCCCCCAGCGCCTTCGCGAGGTCCGCCTCCAGGGTCTCCGGCGTCGTCCGCATCCCCGGTACCCCGAACGACTCCGCCAGCGCCACGTAGTCCGGGCGGGTCAGTTCCGTGCCCGTCGGCTCCCCGTACGCGTCCGTCATGTACTCGCGCAGGATGCCGTAACCGCCGTCGTCCACGATCAGCCACGTCACGTTCAGGTCGTACTGGCGGGCCGTCGCCAGCTCCGCGATCCCGTACAGGGCACCGCCATCACCCGACACCGCGAGCACCGGGTGCGTCGGGTCGGCCACCGCCGCTCCCAGGGCCGCCGGGAAGGCGTAGCCGAGGCCGCCCGCGCCCTGGGCCGAGTGCATCGTGTTCGCGCCGCGCGGGTCGAAGGCCGACCATGCCCAGTACGACAGGATCGTCATGTCCCAGAAGGACGGGGAGCGCGACGGAAGCGACCTCCTGATCGACGCCAACAAGCCCTGTTCCAGGGTCAGTTCCTGGGCGGAGAGGCGTGCGGCCACCCGGTCCAGGACCACCCTCACCCGCTCCCCGGCCGACTCGTCCTGCCTCTCCCTCACCGTCTCCAGCAGTGCCTGCAGCGCCAGGCGCGCGTCCGCGTGGATGCCCAGCGCCGGGTGGTTGGACTCCAACTTGCCCAGGTCCGCCTCGACTTGGATCACCCGGCCGCGCGGCTTGAACGTGTGGTAGTTGGAGGAGAGTTCGCCCAGGCCCGAGCCGACGACCAGCAGGACGTCCGCGTCCTCCAGGAAGTCGGTCATGTGCCGGTCCTCCAGCCAGGACTGGAGGGAGAGGGGATGCGTCCACGGGAACGCGCCCTTGCCGCCGTACGTCGTCACCACCGGAGCCTGGAGCCGTTCCGCGAGCGCCCTCAACTTGCCCGAGGCGTCCGCCCGTACGACCCCGCCGCCCGCGATGATCGCCGGGCGCTCGGCGTTCGACAGCAAGTGGGCTGCCAGCGCCGTCAGTTCGGGGCGCGGCGGCAGTTCCTCGGGGAAGGCGTCACCGCCTGTCACCACGGGAATCGGTGTTTCGGCGGTCAACACGTCCTGCGGGATCTCCACCCACACCGGGCCGTGCGGAGCCGTGAGCGCCGACTTCCAGGCGTCGGCGATCGCCGAGGGGATCTGGGACTGCGTACGGACCGGGTGGACGGATTTGACCACGCCTCTGAACGACGCCTGCTGGTCCGGGAGTTCGTGGAGGTAACCGTGCCGGCCGCCGCCCAGCCCGGCGGTGGGGATCTGGCTGCTGATCGCCAGGACGGGGGCGGAGGCCGCGGCGGCCTCCTGGAGGGCCGCCAGTGACGTCAGCGCACCCGGGCCCGTCGACAGCAGCAGCGGCGCCGCCTCTCCCGTGATCCTGCCGTACGCGTCCGCCGCGAACCCCGCGTTGTTCTCCACCCGCAGGCCGATGTACCGCAGGTCGGAGCGGCGCAGCGCGTCGAACACGCCCAGGGCGTGCTGGCCGGGCAGCCCGAAGACCGTGGTCGCGCCGAGTGCCGCCAGCGTCTCCACGACCAGGTCTCCGCCGACCCGGCCGGGAGGCGGATTGAGCGCGGCCTCCGTCTGAGCGGCAGTCGGCTTCAGCACCAGGTCGTGGTCGTGGGTCACTTCGCAGCCTTCTCTTGAACCTTCTCCTGGGCCCTCGTCCCGGCGATCTGGCGGGACATGATCGTCGTCAGTTCGTACGCCGTGTGCGACGCCGCGACCGACGTGATCTCGGCGTGATCGTACGCGGGCGCCACTTCCACGACGTCCGCCGAGACCAGGTTGCAGGAGGCCAGGCCCCGCAGGATCTCCAGCAGCTCGCGCGATGTCATACCGCCGGCCTCGGGTGTGCCCGTGCCGGGGGCGAACGCCGGGTCGAGGCAGTCGATGTCGATGGAGATGTAGAGCGGGCGGTCCCCGATGCGCCGGCGGAGCTGGTCGGCGACCTCGTCGACCCCGCGCCGCATCACGTCCGCCGACGTCACGATGCCGAAGCCCATTTTCGCGTCGTCGTCCAGGTCCTGCTTGCCGTACAGGGGGCCGCGCGTCCCGACGTGCGAGAGGGCGGAGGTGTCGAGGATGCCTTCCTCCACCGCCCGCCTGAACGGCGTCCCGTGCGTGTACTCGGCGCCGAAGTAGGTGTCCCAGGTGTCGAGGTGGGCGTCGAAGTGGAGCAGCGCCACCGGGCCGTGCTTCTTCGCCACCGAGCGGAGGAGGGGAAGGGCGATCGTGTGGTCGCCGCCGAGGGTCATCAGCCTCGCGCCCGTGCCCAGCAGCTCGTCGGCCGCGGCCTCCACCGTCTCGACGGCCTCGTTGATGTTGAACGGGTTGACGGCGATGTCACCGCCGTCCGCCACCTGCGCGAGCGCGAAGGGCGACGCGTCCTGCGCCGGGTTGTACGGGCGCAGCAGCCGGGACGCCTCACGGATCGCGTTGCCGCCGAAGCGCGCGCCCGGCCGGTACGAGACCCCCGAGTCGAACGGCACCCCGATCACGGCCACATCGGCCCGTCCGCCGACCTCGTCGAGGCGCGGCAGCCGCGCGAAGGTCGCCGGCCCGGCGAATCTCGGGATGCGCGAGGAGTCGACGGGCCCACGGGGCGTCTCAGGGCTGCTGGTCATACGGTCTGCCTTCTTCCTGGCCTCAGAACCGGTGCCTGCGCCTCAGCACCGGTGCGGACACGAGTTCGATGGTGTGCCCGGCGAGCCGCTCGCGCCAGAGCGGACGGCCGGAGCGGCCCAGGAAGTGTACTTTTCCCCGCATCCGTCGGCCCTTACCCGTGCCCTTGCCCGTAGCCGTACGGCCTCGACGATCGGGTACGGATCCACGCGGCGTGACCTGCGTCCCAGCGGCCGGGACACCGGGGGCTCCCGGTGTCGGCTGCCTCACAATGGGAGGCATGCCGATACCCGCGATTCCCAGCCGTGCCGAGCTTGTCGATCACCTCGTGAGAACCCGCATCGCGGGTGACGTCGCCACGCCCCGCGAGAACAACCTCTCCCACTACCGCAAGCTGGCGAACGGCGAACGGCACTACTGGCTCGGGCTGGAGCTGGGCGACCGCTGGACCGACGAGCAGGACGTGCTCGCGGTGATGGCGGAGCGGGTCGGCGTCAACGACGATCCCGAACACCGGTACGGGCAGGACACCATCGACCCCGAACTGACCATCGACGCCCTGGAGCGGCTCGCGGCGCGGCTGCGCAAGGCGGCCGAAGGACAGCAGCGGGTGCTGTTCGCGACGGGTCACCCCGGCGGCCTGCTCGACGTGCACCGCGCCACGGCCGAGGCGCTGCGGGCCGCCGGCTGCGACATCGTCGTCATCCCGGACGGTCTGACGACGGACGAGGGGTACGTGTTCCAGTTCGCGGACGTGGCGGTGCTGGAGCACGGGGCCTCGCTGTGGCACACGCACTCCGGCGAGCCGATGCGCGCGATCCTGACGGGCCTGGAGCGCGAGGGCCGCCCGCTGCCGGACCTGGTCGTCGCCGACCACGGCTGGGCGGGGTACGCGGCACAGCACGGCATCGACTCGGTCGGGTACGCCGACTGCAACGACCCGGCGCTGTTCCTGGCCGAGGCGGAGGGCACCCTCCAGGTGGCCGTACCGCTCGACGACCATGTGACGAGCCCGCGCTTCTACGACCCGCTGACGGCGTTCCTGCTGAACGCGGCCGGACTGCTCGGCGAGTAGGAAACCGCCGGTCAGGGCGTCAGGGGCTCAATCGGCCCGGGGCACCCTGACCACGCCCTCCTGGATGACCGTGATGGCCAGCTGCCCGTCCTGCGTGTAGATACGGCCCTGGCCGAGGCCACGGCCGCCGGACGCGGACGGCGACTCCTGGTCGTACAGCAGCCATTCGTCGGCGCGGAACGGGCGGTGGAACCACATCGCGTGGTCCAGGGAGGCACCGACCACGTCCTGCACCGCCCAGCCGCCGCGTCCGTGCGCGAGCAGGACCGAGTCGAGCAGCGTGTAGTCGGAGACGTACGTGGCGAGGCAGACGTGCAGCAGCGGTCGGTCGACGGCGCCGCCGAGCTTGCCGTTCGTACGGAACCAGACCTGGGAGCGCGGTTCGCGGGGCTCGCCGAACCTGCCGTACGGGGGATCGTGGACGTACCGGATGTCGACGGCCTCGCGGGACTTCAGGAACCGCTCGACGACCGCCGGGGGCAGATGGGCGTACGTCGGGAGCTGTTCCTCGGCGGTGGGGAGTGTCGCGGGGTCGGGGGCGGCGGGCATCGGGGCCTGGTGGTCGAGGCCTTCCTCGTGCTCCTGGAAGGACGCGGAGAGGTGGAATATCGGCTGCCCGTGCTGGACCGCGACCACGCGGCGGGTGGTGAAGGAGCGGCCGTCGCGGATGCGGTCGACGGTGTAGACGATCGGCACACCGGGGTCGCCGGGGCGCAGGAAGTACGAGTGGAGCGAGTGGGCGGGACGGTCCGCGGGGACCGTACGCCCGGCGGCGACGAGCGCCTGGGCCGCGACCTGTCCGCCGAAGACGCGCGGGACTATGGCGCTCCGGGAACGGCCGCGGAAGATGTCCTCCTCGATCTGCTCGAGGTCGAGCAGATCGAGGAGCGACTGAAGTGCCTGACTCATGCAGTCATTTCTACTGAGCGGTGATGTCGAAGGCCTTACCGGCCCATGTCCTGTCCTTACAGGCCCATGTCCTTCGCGATGATCGTCTTCATGATCTCGCTGGTGCCGCCGTAGATCCGGTTGACGCGGTTGTCGGCGTACAGACGGGCGATCGGGTACTCGTTCATGAAGCCGTAGCCGCCGTGGAGCTGGAGGCAGCGGTCGATGACGCGGTGGGCGACCTCGGTGCAGAACAGCTTGGCGCTGGCGGCCTCGGCCGGGGTCAGCTCGCCCGCGTCCAGCGCCTCGGTGGCGCGGTCGGCGACGGCCTCGGCGGCGTCCACCTCGGCCTTGCAGGCGGCCAGTTCGAACTTGGTGTTCTGGAAGGAGGCGACCGGCTTGCCGAAGACGACGCGATCCTGGACGTACTGCTGGGCGAACCGGACGGCGGCCTTGGCCTGCGCGTAGGCACCGTAGGCGATGCCCCAGCGCTCGGAGGCGAGGTTGTGGCCGAGGTAGTAGAAGCCCTTGTTCTCCTCGCCGAGGAGGTTCTCGACGGGCACCTTGACGTCGACGAACGCCAGCTCGGCGGTGTCGGAGGTCTTCAGGCCGAGCTTGTCCAGCTTGCGGCCGATCGAGTAGCCCTCGGACTTGGTGTCCACCACGAGGAGGGATATGCCGTGGCGGCGGTCCTCGGCGCTGGGCGCGGCGGTGCGGGCGCAGACGATCATCTGGTCGGCGTGGACGCCGCCGGTGATGAAGGTCTTGGAGCCGTTGAGGACGTAGTGCGTGCCGTCCTCGCTGAGCTTGGCGGTGGTCTTCATGCCCGCGAGGTCGGAGCCGGTGCCCGGCTCGGTCATCGCGATCGCCCACATCTCCTCACCGGAGACGAACTTCGGCAGGTAGCGCTTCTTCTGCTCCTCGTTGGCGAGCAGCTTGACGTACGGCAGACCGAGCAGGACGTGCACGCCGGAGCCGCCGAAGGTCACACCCGCGCGCGCGGTCTCCTCGTACAGGATGGCTTCGAACTTGTACGAGTCGATGCCGGCGCCGCCGTACTCCTCGTCGACGCGGATGCCGAAGATGCCCAGCTCGGCCAGCTTGTAGTAGAACTCGCGCGGCGCCTGGCCGGCCGCGAACCACTCGTCGTAGACGGGAACGACCTCGGCCTCGATGAAGGCGCGAAGAGTCTCCCGGAACGCCTCGTGATCCTCGTTGAACACTGTACGGCGCACCGCCGCCTCCTCGACTCGAACACCTAAGCGCTTGCTCAGATCAACCGTACCGGCGAGTACGAAGCCGCGTCCAGGGGCGTCGGGTGGAGTCCGGCCGTAACGCTCATCACTCTCCCGCCGCCGCGAACGCCCCCCTCGCCATCCGGTGCAGCAGCTCCGCCGTCGTGCCCCGGCCCGGGAGGGATCCCGGGCGGCCCAGGTGCGGGGTCGAGTTCAGGAGGCCGAAGACGGAGTGCACGGCCGAGCGGGCGGTCGGTTCGGTCAGTTCCGGGTACACCTCGCGCACCACCTCCACCCACAGCTCGACGTACTGGCGCTGGAGCTGGCGCACCAGCTTGCGGTCGCTGTCGCGCAGGCGGTCCAGTTCGCGGTCGTGGAGGGTGATCAGGGGGCGGTCGTCGAGGGCGAAGTCGATATGGCCCTCGATGAGGGAGTCGAGGAGCGTCTCGGGGTTTCCGTCGGCCTCCGACACGCGCCGCTTGCCGCCCGTGAGCAGCTGACCGCTGATGCCCACCAGCAGTTCGGCGAGCATCGCGTCCTTGCCGGGGAAGTGGCGGTAGAGGCCGGGGCCGCTGATGCCGACCGCCGCCCCTATCTCGTCCACGCCCACACCGTGGAAACCGCGCTCGGCGAAGAGCCGCGCGGCCTCCTTGAGGATCTGTTCGCGGCGGGTCGGGGCGTCGGTTCTGGTGGCCATGCAAATGATTCTAGACACGGAGGTTAGCGGTCGTTAACCTGGAGGCATCACGTTAACGCTCATTAACTTGTCGACCACCAGCCGAGCACTGGGTGAGGGGACCGCAGGATGCAGGAGGCACCGGAGCTGCACAGCGCGGCGGACCCCGCGTCGGAGGCCTGGCGGGCCAACGAGGCGGCTCACCGCGCGCTGGCCGAGGAGCTGCGGGAGAAGCTGGCCGCGGCCCGGCTGGGCGGGGGCGAGCGGGCCCGGGAGAGGCACACCGCGCGCGGGAAGCTGCTTCCCCGGGAGCGGGTCGACCGGCTCCTCGACCCTGGCTCACCCTTCCTCGAGATCGCCCCCCTCGCCGCCGACGGGCTGTACGAGGGGCAGGCGCCCGCCGCCGGTGTCATCGCCGGGATCGGGCGGGTCAGCGGGCGTGAGTGCGTGATCGTCGCCAACGACGCCACCGTCAAGGGCGGCACGTACTACCCGATGACCGTCAAGAAGCATCTGCGCGCGCAGGAGATCGCCCTCGACAACCGGCTTCCCTGCGTCTACCTCGTCGACTCCGGGGGCGCCTTCCTGCCCATGCAGGACGAGGTCTTCCCCGACCGCGACCACTTCGGGCGGATCTTCTTCAACCAGGCGCGGATGTCCGGCGCCGGCATTCCGCAGATCGCCGCCGTACTGGGGTCCTGCACGGCCGGTGGCGCCTACGTTCCGGCCATGAGCGACGAGGCCGTCATCGTCCGCAACCAGGGGACCATCTTCCTGGGCGGTCCCCCACTGGTGAAGGCCGCGACGGGCGAGGTCGTGACCGCGGAGGAACTGGGCGGAGGCGACGTCCACGCGCGCGTGTCGGGCGTCACCGACCACCTCGCCGAGGACGACGCGCACGCGCTGCGCATCGTCCGCAACATCGCCGCGACCTTCCCCGCGCGCGGCCCGCTGCCCTGGGACGTCACCGCCTCCGTCGAGCCCAAGGTCGACCCCCACGGGCTGTACGGGGCCGTGCCCGTCGACTCCCGCACCCCCTATGACGTACGGGAGATCATCGCGCGCGTGGTCGACGGTTCGCGTTTCTCGGAGTTCAAGTCCGAGTTCGGGCAGACCCTCGTCACCGGCTTCGCCCGGATCCACGGCCACCCGGTCGGGATCGTCGCCAACAACGGCATCCTGTTCTCCGAGTCCGCCCAGAAGGGCGCCCACTTCATCGAACTCTGCGACCAGCGCGGCATCCCCCTCCTGTTCCTCCAGAACATCTCGGGCTTCATGGTGGGCCGGGACTACGAGGCGGGGGGCATCGCCAAGCACGGCGCCAAGATGGTCACGGCCGTGGCGTGCACGCGCGTGCCCAAGTTGACGGTCGTGGTCGGCGGGTCGTACGGGGCGGGCAACTACTCGATGTGCGGCCGGGCGTACTCGCCGCGCTTCCTGTGGATGTGGCCCGGCGCCAAGATCTCGGTCATGGGCGGCGAGCAGGCCGCGTCCGTCCTCGCGACCGTCAAGCGGGACCAGTTGGAAGCCGGCGGGGAGTCCTGGCCGACGGCGGACGAGGACGCCTTCAAGGACCCGATCCGCGCACAGTACGAGCGCCAGGGCAGCGCCTACTACGCGACGGCCCGCCTCTGGGACGACGGGGTCATCGACCCCCTGGAAACCCGCCAGGTGGTGGGTCTCGCGCTCACCGCCTGCGCCAACGCGCCCCTGGGTGAACCCCAGTTCGGCGTGTTCCGGATGTGAGGGGCACCAACACGATGAGGGACTTCAGCACGATGTTCGACACAGTCCTTGTGGCCAACCGGGGCGAGATCGCCGTACGCGTGATCCGTACCCTGCGTGAGCTGGGTGTGCGCTCGGTCGCCGTGTACTCCGACGCCGACGCGGACGCCCGGCACGTCCGGGAGGCCGACACGGCGGTACGGATCGGTCCGGCGGCAGCGGCGGAGAGCTATCTGTCCGTCCCCCGCATCCTCGAGGCCGCCGCCCGCACCGGCGCGCAGGCCGTGCACCCCGGGTACGGCTTCCTCGCGGAGAACGCGGCCTTCGCGCGTGCGTGCACCGAGGCCGGCCTGGCCTTCATCGGCCCTCCGGCGGACGCGATCTCCCTCATGGGCGACAAGATCCGCGCCAAGGAGACGGTCCGCGTCGCCGGGGTCCCGGTGGTCCCCGGGTCGAGCGGCAGCGGGCTCAGCGACGCCGAACTGGCCGACGCGGCACGGGAGATCGGCATGCCGGTGCTACTCAAGCCCAGCGCGGGCGGGGGCGGCAAGGGCATGCGGCTCGTCCGGGAGGCCGACGCGCTGGCCGAGGAGATCGCCGCCGCACGCCGCGAGGCCCGCGCCTCCTTCGGTGACGACACGCTCCTCGTGGAGCGGTGGGTGGACCGGCCCCGGCACATCGAGATCCAGGTCCTGGCCGACGCCCACGGAAACGTCGTACACCTGGGCGAGCGCGAGTGTTCGCTCCAGCGGCGCCACCAGAAGCTCATCGAGGAGGCGCCCAGTGTGCTCCTCGACGAGCGGACGCGGGCCTCGATGGGCGAGGCGGCGGTCCAGGCGGCACTCTCGTGCGGTTACGAGGGCGCGGGCACGGTCGAGTTCATCGTCCCGGGCGGCGACCCGTCGTCGTACTACTTCATGGAGATGAACACCCGCCTCCAGGTGGAGCACCCGGTGACGGAACTCGTCACCGGCCTCGACCTGGTGGAGTGGCAGCTGCGCGTGGCGGCGGGCGAGCCCCTGTCCTTCGGCCAGGAGGACGTGCGGCTGACCGGGCACGCCGTGGAGGCCCGTATCTGCGCGGAGACGGTGTCCGTGAAGGCGGGTGCGCGCGGCTTCCTGCCGTCCGGCGGCACGGTGCTCGCCCTGCGCGAACCCTCCGGTGACGGCGTACGCACCGACTCGGGGCTCAGCGAGGGCACAGAGGTCGGGTCGCTGTACGACCCGATGCTGTCCAAGGTGATCGCGTACGGCCCGGACCGCCCGACCGCGCTCCGCAGACTCCGGGCGGCCCTCGCGGAGACGGTCACACTGGGCGTACCGACGAACGCGGGCTTCCTGCGTCGGCTCCTCGCCCATCCGGCGGTCGTGGCGGGCGAGTTGGACACGGGACTGGTGGAGCGCGAGGTCGACTCCCTCGTACCGGACGGGGTGCCGGAGGAGGTCTACGAGGCGGCGGCGGCCGTACGGCTGGAGGCGCTGCGGCCGAAGGCGGCGAGCGGCGGCTGGACGGACCCCTTCTCCGTACCCAGCGGCTGGCGACTGGGCGGCACGCCGAAGCCACCGGCCTTCGACCTGCGAGTGACGGGACTTGAACCCGTCACTCACCTCCCCCAGGACACGTACACGGTCACCGAGGACCAGGTGTCCGTGGTCCTGGACGGCGTCCGGCACACCTTCCACCGCGCCGGCGACTGGCTCGGCCGCGAGGGCGACGCCTGGCAGGTGCGCGACCACGACCCCGTGGCCGCCTCCCTGACCGGCTCCGCGCACGCCGGCGCGGACTCCCTCACCGCGCCGATGCCCGGCACGGTGACGGTGGTGAAGGTGGCCGTCGGGGACGAAGTGGCCGCCGGTCAGAGCCTGTTGGTGGTCGAGGCGATGAAGATGGAGCACGTCATCGCCGCCCCGCACGCGGGCACGGTCGCCGAGCTGGACGTCACCCCGGGCACGACGGTCGCCATGGACCAGGTGCTCGCCGTGATCGCACCTGCGGAGTCCTTGGCCGACTCCCTTGCGGAGGAGGAGAAATGACGCTCCCCATGGTCGTACCGGCTCCGGGTCTGCCCGCACGGGTCAGGATCCACGAGGTCGGCGCGCGTGACGGACTCCAGAACGAGAAGACGACGGTCCCCACGGAGGTGAAGGCGGAGTTCATCCGCCGCCTCGCCGGCGCGGGCCTGACGACGATCGAGGCGACGAGTTTCGTCCACCCCAAGTGGGTGCCCCAACTCGCGGACGCCGAAGCCCTGTTCCCGCAGGTCAGCGATCTCCCCGTGCAGCTGCCGGTGCTCGTGCCGAACGAACGCGGCCTGGACCGGGCTCTCGCGCTGGGCTCGACCCGCGTGGCCGTCTTCGCCAGCGCCACCGAGTCCTTCGCCAAGGCCAACCTGAACCGCACGGTGGACGAGGCCCTCGCGATGTTCGAGCCGGTCGTGACCCGGGCGAAGGCCGAGGGCGTGCACGTCCGCGGCTATCTCTCCATGTGCTTCGGCGATCCCTGGGAGGGCGCGGTGCCGGTCCCCCAGGTGGTCAGGGTGTGCCACGCCCTGCTGGACATGGGCTGCGACGAACTCAGCCTCGGCGACACGATCGGGGTGGCCACTCCGGGCCACGTGAGCGCGCTGCTCACCGAACTCGACGTACCGGTCGAGAAGGTGGGCGTGCACTTCCACGACACGTACGGCCAGGCTCTCGCCAACACTCACGCCGCCCTCCAGCACGGCGTCACCACCGTGGACGCCTCGGCGGGCGGCCTCGGCGGCTGTCCGTACGCCAAGTCCGCCACCGGCAACCTCGCCACAGAGGACCTCGTGTGGATGCTCCAGGGCCTCGGCATCGACACCGGCGTCGACCTCGGCCGACTCGTCGACACCAGCGCCTGGATGGCCGAACACCTGGGCCGGCCGAGCCCGTCCCGCACCGTCCGCGCCCTCTCCCCCCAGGAGTGACCCCACCCATGAACCACAAACTCTCCCCCGAACTGGAAGAACTCCGCCGTACGGTCGAGCAGTTCGCGCACGACGTCGTGGCCCCGAAGATCGGCGACTACTACGAGCGGCACGAGTTCCCGTACGAGATCGTGCGCGAGATGGGCAGGATGGGCCTGTTCGGGCTGCCGTTCCCCGAGGAGTACGGCGGTATGGGCGGCGACTATCTGGCGCTGGGCATCGCGCTGGAGGAACTGGCGCGGGTCGACTCGTCGGTGGCGATCACGGTGGAGGCGGGCGTCTCCCTGGGCGCGATGCCCATCCACCTGTTCGGCACCGAGGAACAGCAGCGCGAATGGCTGCCTCGCCTTTGCGCCGGCGAGATCCTGGGCGCGTTCGGCCTGACGGAACCGGACGGCGGCTCGGACGCGGGCGCGACACGCACCACGGCGCGCCTCGACCCCGACACCGATGAATGGGTGATAAACGGCACGAAGTGCTTCATCACCAACTCGGGCACGGACATCACGGGCTTCGTCACGGTGACGGCGGTGACGGGCCGCAAGCCGGACGGCAGGCCGCTCATCTCCGCGATCCTCGTCCCCTCCGGCACGCCGGGCTTCACGGTGGCGGCGCCGTACTCGAAGGTCGGCTGGAACGCGTCGGACACGCGGGAGCTGTCCTTCGTGGACGTACGGGTCCCGGCGGCGAACCTGGTCGGCGAGGAGGGGCGCGGCTACGCCCAGTTCCTGCGCATCCTCGACGAGGGGCGCGTGGCGATCGCGGCGCTGGCGACCGGTCTCGCCCAGGGGTGCGTGGACGAGTCGGTGAAGTACGCCAAGGAACGGCAGGCGTTCGGGCGTCCGATCGGCGCGAACCAGGCGATCCAGTTCAAGATCGCGGACATGGAGATGAAGGCCCACACGTCCCGCCTGGCCTGGCGGGACGCGGCCTCCCGGCTGGTCACGGGCGAGCCCTTCAAAAAGGAAGCCGCCCTGGCCAAGCTGTACTCGTCCACGATCGCGGTGGACAACGCCCGCGACGCGACACAGATCCACGGCGGCTACGGCTTCATGAACGAGTACCCGGTGGCCCGGATGTGGCGCGACTCGAAGATCCTGGAGATCGGGGAGGGCACCAGCGAGGTCCAACGCATGCTCATCGCACGGGAGTTGGGCTTGGGGACGGAGATGGCGGGCTGAGCCCGATGGACAGGGCCCCGGTGATCGCGGCGGCATGCCGGTAGGCACTGTGGGCCGCCGCGACGACCCGGTCCTGCACGGCCGGGTCGGTGAGGGCCCGGTTCATACGGGCGGTGAGGCGGGCCCAGCGGTCGCGGTCGCCGCTGGTGTAGTAGGCGACGCCGTCGGTGCCGGAGAGACGGTAGGCGGCGGTGACATACGGGTGGAGCACGAGGGCGCCGAGGGTGGAGCCCTCCATGACGTAGAGGAAGCCGAGGAGGGCGGGGAGGTCGGAGGCCTCGGCCCGCTGCCGGATCTCGGCGGTGAAGGCTTCCGCCGCTTCGGCCGCCCATGAGCCGGGCGCGGTGCCGAGGCCGGCGAAGTAGGCCAGGTCGCGCTCGACGAGTGGGAGTTTGACCAGGTCCGACGACCACACGGAGGTAGTGTCCGGGGCCTCGGCTTCGGCCAACGCCCCCTCAAGCGCCTCCAACACGGGTCGATAGGCGGCGAGTTGGCCGACGTAACGCTCGACGGGAAGCGTGCCGGCGATCATCGCGCTCGCGAACGGGGTGGCCTCAAGGGAGTCGTGCCAGGTACGGGTGCTCGCCCGCAACCGCTCGACCACCGTGACCGGAACCGGAACCGGGACCGGGACCGGAGCCGGGTCCGGGGCTTCCGGGGCCGCCGTCATGCGCCGCTCCGCTGCTGGAGGGTCTCCTGGAGACGGTCGATGAGGTGGCCCTTGCGTTCGATGGTGAGGTCGAAGTAGGCCGCGCTGAGGTCGGAACGGCACACGCGGTACACGCTCTCCTTGGCCTCGCGCTTCAGCCGGACGGCTTCACCGGCAAGCGTGAGGAGCGTCGAGTCCAGCTTGGGATGCCCGAGAACGTACGCCTTGAGCCGCTCGCCGGTCAGGTTCGACGAGTCCTGGTCGAGCAGCTCGAGGAAGACCCGGTTGCTGAGCCCGTCGTAGTCCTCGTGGATCCGGCCCCCGCCGAACTCGGGTACGAAGTCGGTCAGGTCGTTGAACAGCTGGCTTGCCAGGCCGAGTTGACGCATGGCGGCGTCCAGGACGTACTGCTCGTCCTCGACGACACGCAGCCCCGCGAGCGCCGAGTCGAGGGGCATCCGGAAGAGGGTGCCGGTCTTGAGGGCGGCCAGCGACTCCCAGTAGGCCGCGCGCTCCTCGAGGGGCGCGGCGATCAACTCGGCGCGGGTTTCCGCCGTACGGGTGGACAGATCGACGGCCTGACCGGTGAAGCCGTTCTCGACGGCCCGCACCAGACTGTCCACGACAGCGGGATCGGCGGCGTGCCGCAGAACGGCCGCGATCAGCCAGGAACCGGTGTTGAGCGCGAGCGGGACACCGTGGGTGACGTGGAGCGCGGGTTCGCCGTAGCGGACCTCGCTGCCGTCCTGGATGTCGTCGATCGCGACGAACGCCTTCAGCATGACCCGTACGGCGACGGCGGCCCGCCGGATGACGGCCATGTCGGCGGAGAACGCCTCGCTCCCGGTCTCATGGGGAAAGCCCCGGTAGTTGCGGTAGGCCCAATAGACCATGGACGGCCGCAGCGGAGCCCGGTTGCCGCCGGGCGAGTCGGCGGTCGGGGGCAGCGCCTCCTGGCCCACCTTGGACCCGACGGCGTCGGCGACGGGCTCATAAAGCGACCGCCGCAGCGCGGCCTCGTACACGGACTGCGAGGCGACCGCCGCGGGAGCGGTCAGCGAACCGAGAAACTCGGCCAGATCGTCCTCCAGCAGAGCGGCGTCGCCGCGCACGACCGCCGCTACCGCCTCCCTCTCCTCTACCGCTCCCCCTGCCGGGCCGACGACCCTCTCCTTGGCACTCATACCCGCCCCAGCCTCCGCTTCCGTCCCCCGCCCCGACCCCCGTCGACAGGCTGAAGCGTGATCGCAACTGACGTTTTTCGCAAGGGAGTTCGAGGTCAGTGCGGCGACTCGTACGGCGAAATCCAGCCACTGAGTGTGCCGCACACCCTCGCACAGGCCTGCACGGGTTCGAATGCATACCCAGCTGGCAAATTCCAAGGGCAAAGTCACTCATACGGCTGAACAACCCGCCTTTGACGCCTTGCCAACGGTTTCGTCCCATTACGTTCCATCGCATGGTCAGCTCACCGCACGAGGCGATGCACCAGATCTTCAGGGAGGACCCGGAGCTGTTCGCCCGCGCCCTCCCGAGGGCCGGCATCCCCTTCCCCGAACCCAGGTCGATCCAGTTCCTGGACACCGCTCTCACCGAGATCAAGCCGCTGGAGCGGCGCGTGGACACCCTGTTACGGATCAGCACGGCGGACACGGCTGACGACGGCGGCTATCTGCTCGCCATCGAGTCCCAGGGCAAACCGGATCAGAAGAAGCACAGCAGCTGGACGTACTACTTGGCGCACCTCTACGCCAAGTACAGGGTGCCCCCGATCCTGCTGGTGCTCTGCCGCGACAAGAACACCGCGTCCTGGGCCGCGAACCCGATCCGCATCGGCCTTCCGACGCACACCAGCATCGCGGTCTTCCCATTGGTCCTGGGCCCCGACAACCTGCCCACGATCATCGACCCGGAAGAGGCGGAACAGGACATCCCCCTGGCCGTCCTGTCCACCCTCGCTCACGCCAAGGACCCGGCCCTCCCTGAGATACTGGAGGCTCTGGCGACAGCGCTCGCCAACGTCGGCGGCAACGCCTTGGACGACTGGGCGGAATACACCGAAATCGGCCTGGGTGACACCCCGGCCCGCGCACTCTGGAGGAACCTCGTGGCCATGCGTCCCAGCCGCTTCCCCGGCAGCGGCACGATCGTGGAGGAATACCGCATCAAGGGCTACACCCAGGGCGAAGCCGAAGGCAAAGCCAAGGGCGAAGCCGAAGGCCGGGCCCAGGGCGAAGCCGAAGGCCGGGCCCAGGGCCAGGCCCAGGGCCGGGCCCAGGACATCCTCCGCATCCTCGACCTCCGCGGTATCGACGTCCCCGAGTCCGCCCGCGAACGCATCAGCGGCTGCACCGACCTGGACACCCTAGGCACCTGGTTCGACCGGTCGCTCACAGCCACCGACACGGCGGACCTGTTCGCCGAGGCGTAGTCGCCGGAATCGCCGACAAGGGCCGCGCCCGCCGGAGTGCACCGGCGGGCGCGGCCTCAGAACGACCAAGCGGGTCCATTACAGGTCACGCGGCCGAAGGCCGTGGTGGGCCATTTCCGTGCAGCAGTGATCGCTCGCGCCCATCCTCGGGGCACGACCGACGCCCGGCGGCAGGACTACGCGGGCTGCGACGGCCGCCGCGCCTGGGAGGCGGCGCCGGTTCCTTGCTGTGCGGGTGCCGCCCTGTCCCAGTCCTCGTCGTTGAGCAACATGTCCGGGTCGAACATGACGATGACGGCGGAGACCAGGAGGACGGTGAGCGGGCCGGCGAGCATGGCCAGGAGGAACGACAGCAGGTCGGTGGACGACTGCGCGGTCTCGGCGACTCCGGTGAGATGGACGGAGACGGCGGCCATGCCGGTGTAGTGCATCCCGGTCACGGCCACTCCCATCACGAGGCTCGCGCCGAGGCTGGCCCACAGGGTGTGGATGGAGACCGCAGCCCACAGCGCCGCCGTGGCGGCCGCGACAGCGATGACGACGGACAGGATCACGGTCGGCGCGTCATAACCGATGGTGCCGTTGGTGTGGATGGCGGCCATGCCGAGGTAGTGCATGCCCGCGACCCCGAGGCCGGTGACCGTACCCGCGGTGGCCAGATTGACCGAGGAGACGCCCCGGTAGCCGACGAGGAAGACACCGAGGGCGACAACCACGATGGCGACGACAAGGCTGAGCAGCGTTTTCGTCATGTCGTAGCTGACCAGCGCGCCTTGGACGCTGAAGCCGATCATCGCGATGAAGTGCATGGTCCAGATGCCGCAGCCGATGGACACGGCGCCCAGCGCCAGCCACCCGGCCCTGCGCTGCGGCCGCCGCAGAGACCGAGTCGTGCACCGCAGTCCGAGCCCGGCCCCGAGGCAGGCCATCAGGTAGGCGGCGATCAAGGTCACGGCGCCGTAGTAGAAGTTGGAAACGGTGGCGGTCATGCAGGTCCCCTTCGCGTGCGTGCTCGGCGGGCGGCACCACAAAAGCGGTGCGCGACAGGGCGTTGCCGTGTCCCACCCAGCGGCTCGGCCCGGCGGCCATGACAGACGCGCACGGCGACCTTGCTGACAAGCAGGGCACGGGGAACCGGACGGTCAGTTCAAGCCACCTGGCCGAGTTGTGTTCGATTCAAACACATCAAGAACACACTTCCTACACACAAAGGGAATCCAGCTCCGAATCAATACGACGCCGACTTACCCCCCGAAACGGCGAACAAAGCTGGACGGGCCGAGACGGAAGAGTGCCGCCGCCGCCCTCCGAAGATCCTCGCGGTCGGCGCCCCGCGGGTCGGCGCGGAAATCGTCCTCGCGCAGACCGATGCGCGGGTTGACGTGGTGCAGAAGACCAGGCCCGCGGTGGTGGGCGGTCACGTATGCCTGGTCCAGATCGCTCTGTTCGCCGTCAACCCAGGCGAAGGGACGGCCGTCGGCGTAGTCCACGAGGGGACCGGTCTTCCAGTGAACCCCGTCGGGACGGTCCTGGAACAACGCGTCGCCGAAGTCGACGAAGGGGAGTTCAGGCAGGCCGATCACCGGGGCGATCCACCGGTTGGCAAGGTCCATCCATGTGGTGGCCCAGCACAGCTCGTAGCCGAGCTGGAGCAGGGATCGCCCGTGCTCCGGGTTGAGCCAGACCCGCAGGGTTCGTCGCCGGGCCGTGAGTCCCATGTGTTCGTCCGGAGTCCGGTTTTCCCGAGGCACTCTGAGTGTGGTGTAGCCGTCGGGGCGCTTCTCCGGCTTGGCCGCGTAGGGATTGAGGGGCCCATCCACGTCGAGGAACAGCAGCGGTCGACTCACGATCTCCCCCGGTCTTAGCCATCCACTGGACGTCATAGGGACAGAAGCTCAACGTCCTTTTCAACGCAGAGTCGTAGGACGACCGTCAGTTGTCGGGCGTCATCGAGATGCCGTCGGAGGAGCGAGTCGCCAGCCTCGTCCTGCCATTGTCCGGCGATCGCCTCCAGCCGGGGCAAAAGTGCGGCGCAGGTTGCGTCCAGGGGAGTGGTGTACGGGTTCGACCTGATCCGGGGGTTTGTTCCGGCATCGGGATGGTGCCCGCATAGACGAACGGCCACCGGCT
>NZ_JBEYVP010000058.1:0-54845 GCF_040644035.1 Streptomyces sp. NPDC047042
CGCGCGCTCACGAAGCTCGGGCGGGTAGGGGGACGGACGTGCCATGGCTCGATCCTCTCAGGGAATCGAGCCTCCATCAGACCCGGAGCGGTTCACTGATCTGGGTTTCGTACCGCAGCACTTCGGCCGTGTTACCCAAGGCGACGTGGCCGGTGATGGCGTTGGCGAGGGTCCGCGTCACGCCATAGGGCTCGAGGGAGATACAAGGTGTCAGAGCTGTGGTCACGTCGTAGCGGGAACTCAGGTCCTCCGCCGCTTCGATGGCACGCAGCGTGCCGGCGTGGTCGCCCTGACGGGCCAAGGCGCGGGCAAGCCCGTTGACATGGAGGCGAACGGCCTGCGGGTCGCCGGGAGCGAGCGCGATTCCTGCGCTCGCCCAAGCAGCCGCGTTCACAAAGTCTCCGGCGTAATAGGACGACAGCGAGCGTGTGCCGTGTGTCCACATGACAGTCTCGAGGTCGCCGATGTCCTGGGCCATGGCGACGGCCTCGGTGCAGTAGGACGCGGCTAGGCCGTGGTGGCCTGCGTTCACAGCCATGTAGCCCAGTACAGCCGAGGTACGGGCGGCGACCCGGAACAACGCGATGCGGTGGGAAGCGGGCTGCTGTCCCTGGAGCAGTGCGTGCAGGTGAGAACGCAGCTCCCGCGCCCGGAGGGCCAACCGTCCAGGTCCTGCGGGGCCGTCAGACTCGTACTCGCCGATGATGCGCACCAGCGCTTCCTCGGCCGCCTCAATGGCGACCGGCGCGGTATTTGACGCCATCAGGGCGCCCACGGCACTCGCGATAGCCACCGGGTCGTCCCAGTCAGGGTCGACCGGGGTTTGTGCAAGTGACGACGCTGCGGGCCGGCGGATCGGAGTTTGTTGCAGGAGCTGGGGGCGTTCCGCCGGGCCTGTTCCGCGAGCCAGCAGTCCGTCCAGGTCGTCAGCCGTGATCTGAAGGGCGGCCCCGAGGTGCGGGCGCATCCACGGTTGCGGAGAGGCCGCGCCTGCTTCCCAACGAACGATCGTTGAGCGATCAACCCCCAGGCGCTCGGCGAGTGCTTCCTGGGTCAGGCCCACCGCCTGGCGTCGCTCGGCGAGACGATGCCGTCTGCCTGCCATGTATCGGTCCCCACATTCCTTACTGCGTCATGTGCGTAAAGACAGCCAGGTCATGCCCACCAACGCCTCATGGATGCATCATCAGTGCATCAGATCTGCTCTGGGAACACGGTAGTTGGATCGGTTGAGTGGAGCTCCACATTCCACGCAGCGAAGGGCCATAACCGATGGTGCCGGACGCATTCGTTTCTGCCTCCCCGGGAGCTGAGCGGCTAGGCCGCCATCTCGTGACGCATCCGGTCCAGTGCCTGAGCAGCGGCATCATGGACCTCGGGCAACCGGCAATCGGCAGTCCGCATTACCCGCTGGAGCTGATGCGGCAGACGTTGTGTCGTGGCCTCCCGGACGGCGAGACCCAGAGACTCGGCGGCGCCGGCGCGATCCTCCGCAAGGAGTTGAACGTGCGCAACGGTCACGAGCTCAATGACGCGCCATTGCGGTGCCACGGCCGTCGTCGGGGTGGGGCTGTGCTCTACCAGCCCCACAGCCACGTCAGCACGCCCTGTGGCGATCAGACCGCGCAAGCGGATCTCATGCAGGGAGAACGGGTTGAACAGGCTGCTGTGTTCGACGGTGGAGAGCAGGGCATCGGTTTCACGCATCACCTGATCGAACAGCTCCGCGTTACCCAGTGCCCCGGCCGCACGGGCCAGCAAGGGCAGTACGGCCGCGCGCGCGTCGTCATTCGGCGCCAAGGCCGCCGCTCGGCGGAGGCGTTCCACCGCCGCGCCACGAAGCCGGGCCTTACGCAGCTCGTTGCCGTGCATGCGCAGCGCGTACGAGGTCATGGCGGGATCGCCGAAGTACTCGACAAGATCGAGGCTCTTGGCAGTCCAGTGCGCTGCGGTACTCAACCGCTCCTCAGGAAGGACGTTGCCGAGTGCGACTCCCAAGCCCACGCGGGCTCGTGCGAGCAGGCGAAGAACGTCCCGTTCCGTGTGGCCGTCCTCGACACGCGCCTCAAGGCGGGCGACGAGTGGCCACAGTTCGCAGACTGCGTCGGCGGCATGGCCGGATTGACGGGCGATTTCAGCAAGCCGGACGGTGGACTCACCGAACTGCAGCATCGCCCGATGGTCGGCGTCGGCTACGTCGGTGATGCCCAGAATGTGGGGCGGCAGCCGCAGTTGCTCACAGATGTGGCGCCGGGATCCGACATCGGTAAGGCTGCGTTTCCCGAGCTCGAGGGCGGAGACGTACGTTTTGTCATAGCCGAGGAGTGCGCCGAGTTCGGTCTGGTTGAGGCCGTGCACGTGACGATAGAAGCGAAGGATCTTGGCCAAGTCGCCCGAGGCGAGGATGACTTCCGCCTGTGGGGTCGCCCAGTGCCATTGAGAATGGCTTGGCGACGGCCGCTTCCCTGGGAGGCGGATGTCTGCTCCGTTCGTTGTGAAGTCTTCCCTGCGCATGGCCAACTACATCCGTTGGCGCTCGTCGAAGCCCGGGACATCACTCCGGTACCAGGCGGCGACGGCCTGCTTGTAGCCGTCGGGCATGTTCAGCCGGGCTACTTCTCCGGCGGCGAACAACCCGAGTTGCTTGTGTTCGTGGCTGACGGCCGGGACGCGCTCCGGAGTAAGCACGGTGCAGCCATAGGTGACGATCAGGACCTTGCGCCCCGGGATGGGCTCGTAGATCCACACACCGCCGGGGATCAGCGGACCGGTTTTCACCTCCCAGCCGGTCTCCTCTTCGATTTCCCTCTCGAGTGCGGCTTCTGGGCTGGCATCGGTCGGTACCGCCCCGTCGAAGCTGCCGCTCTCCAGTCGACCGCCAGGCAGTTCCCATTCGTCACGCTCGTTCTTCAGCAGAAGCACACGGCCCTCTGCGTCCAGGGCAACACCCTTCACGGAGACGGGCCAGAGGGGCGGCGTGTAAGTCATCGCAATTCCTCGTCCTGCGTGGACACCCAGTGCCTTCGGAACGTAGCACGCGCGTGGCAACGAAGCTTCGACCTGGGCGAATTGACCGAGTCGACAATCTGTCGCTTTACCGCGCTCGGGACGCTTCCCCACTCTGGTCGCACCGACCTCAATCGAAGGAGTCCGGCGATGCACGACGTCGTCACACGGTCCAGAACGCTGTTCGCGTCCCACCACGTAGACCTCCGTGCGACGCAGTCCACCACCGCGATCGCCGCGCAGCTTCGCGAGTCCGGCTTGGTCACGGTCGACGGCCTCAAGTCCCGTGAGGCGGTCTTGGCTTTTGCTTCCCGGCTGATGACCATCACACCGCACCCGCACAGCACACCCGATGGGCTCACCAGCATCCGTGACACCGGCGCGCACAGTCACCGCTTGGGATTCGCTGGGCTTGGCAACGGTGAGCTGAAGGCGCACACCGAGCGCGCCGGCGTTCCTGCCCCACCGCGCCTGATGCTCCTGGTATGTCTGCGGCCCCCTGTTGAAGGCGGCGATGTCCTCTTGGCGGACGGGCGCGACATACTCGCGGGCCTTTCCCAAAGCGATCACGCGGCGGCCGTCACGCTCGCCAAGCCTCGCACTGCGTACTTCGGAGCCGGGGCCGGTCACGCCTCCCAGGTATTCACCGTCCACGCTGACAACCGCGTGTCCATCCGGCTCCGACAGGACAGTCTGGCCCGCTGGAGCCCCGTCGCCCAGCCATACCTGCCAGCGCTGCGCCGAGTGATCTTCGACTGCCAGCGTCACCTTGCTCTCGCACCGGGCCAGGGCTACTTGCTGGACAACCACCGCTGGCTGCACTCCCGCACCCGATTCTCCGGCGATCGGCTCTGCCTGCGCGCTCTCGGTGAGCCCCGCTTCGCTTTGCGCCACGGCTTCACGCCCATCCCCTCCATCCATCCTCTGCCCAGGACCAACGAGACCATCTGATGTTCTCCCCTATCGAGTCCATCCACCCGTCATCGCCCTCCAGACCATGCGAAGGCAGCGAGCAGTGGTACTCCACCAAGCCGCCCAGTCCCATCCAAGCCCCCACACATCAAGCAAGCCTGACGTTGGTTGCCGACGACAAGGCTCCCCGCGCAGCCCGGTCCTTTACCCGTAGCGCTCTCGCAGCCTGGGACATGGAGGACCTTCTGGACCGGACGGTGCTGATCGTCAGCGAACTCACCACCAATGCCGAACGCCATGGGCGTCGCCCTGCATGGCAGGAGCCTCCCGGCGGAACCGGCCAGGACAGCGCCGAACAGATCACTCTGACCCTTGCCGTGCAAGCAGATCTCGTGGGGATCGAGGTGGAGGACAACTCTCCTCTCCTCCCGATGCCCCGGGCTTCCTCGCCCCAAGACACCAGCGGGCGCGGGCTGCAACTCGTCTCGGCCGCAGCCGACGTCTGGATGGTGCGTCCCAACGAGGACGGAACCGGCAAACGCGTCCTGGCATTCGTACAGCGCCCAGGATCGTTCCGATAGAAGCCCGGGAAGAGCTGCGGTCGTCTTCCGCACTTGCCGGCCGTCACCGCAGACCACTCTGCTACGCCACTGAACTTGCCCCCGCCCGCAGCCCAGCCGCCGACCGCTGTGCGGCGCTCGGCGGTCACCCCCTCCCCTCTGCCGAAGGCCTTGATGTCCCCCACGTTCCCCGCACGTCCCCCGAGCCGGGCCCGTTGGTCTGCCTGCGGCCACCACCCGTATGCCTCCGAGGTGCACTGATGTCCTCCAGCGACATGGCGCTGATCGCCCATCCGGCAGGCGCTGACGAAGCGTTGCGTCTGGCCCTGGAAGACTTGCTGTTGGGGCGGTGGATGTCGACGCGGGATCTGCTGGCAGCCACCGGTCGCAACATGGCGCTGCGTACGTCGCGCAGTCAGGTCCTGGCGCTGTACGCGGCGCAGGGGGACGCTGTCTTCGCATGGTGTGCCGAGGAGCCTCGTTCCGGGGACGCGGCCATGATGCGGGCCCGCGTGCTGACTCAGCGAACTCTGGATCTTCAGAGCGCACGTCCGGGCCACGCGGATGTGTGGCGGGCAGCCGAAGCAGCACACGAGGCCTGCCTGCTCGCACAGGAGCGGCTGCCGCTGGACCCCGTGTGGCCGGTGTGTCTGCTATCGCTCGCGCAGGTGGACATCGACCCGCACTACCGGCGCTACCGGGACAACTGGGAGCCAGCCCCGAACTCCCTGGTACCGGCGGGGCCGTGGAAACTGTTGGACTGGGCGAATCGGCTCGACCCGCCGTACAGCAGGGAAGCCCATCACCGGGTACTCCAGTGTCTGCATGCCCGCGGTCGCGGGGCGTTGGGCTTCGCCCTCTGGGCGTCGCGTGACGCCCCGCTCGGGTCGTCCCTGCTGCTCCTGCCGCTCTACGCGTATGTGGAGGACTACAAGCGGCAGCGACAAGCGGGCATCCCTTACAGCCGCGGGTCGATCGGGTTCTGGACCAGCCAGGCCGTCCAGAACGCAGCCCGGAATGCGCTCGATTTCTGGTTTTACCCTATCCAGCAGCTCCCCCCGGACAAGCGGCCGGCGCGGTCGCTGTCCGACCTGAACCACTTGGCATGCATTTTGGGCAAGACGGGGCTGCCAGGTCTGGCGGGCCCGGTATTTCGGGAGATCGGCCCGTACGCCACTGTCGCGCCCTGGGCCCAGGTCAGCGAGAGCGCCAAGTGGCAGGACCGCTTCCACCAGGCCCGTGAATTCGCCTTCAGCCGAGAGCCCTCAGAGCGATGAACAGTCGGGCGCCCCCGCAGCAACGCGCCTTCTACACCACCTTGTTGTGTCCCTTTCGAGCAGAGGAATGCTTTCGGTGTCTGCGAAAAGAGCAGCTCACGCCAAGTTGGACGACGCTGCCGACCTGGCCGCGCACGGATACCCGCAGGAACTGGCCCGCAGGATGAGCCAGTTCGAAAATCATGCGATCTCCCTGACCGTCATCTGTGTCCTGGCCGGATGTATGAGCCTGTTCAATTTCGGTCTCGGGGCCGGCGGTCCGGCGGTCATGATGTGGAGCTGGGTCGCGATCGGCGCGATGGTGCTGCTCCTGGGCCTGTCCCTGGCGGACGTCACCTCCGCCTATCCGACTTCCGGTGGCATGTACTTCATGGCCGACCGGCTTGGCGGCCCCCGTTGGGGCTGGTTCACCGGCTGGCTGAACCTGATGGGTCTGCTGGGCGCGATAGCCGGGATCGACTACGGCTGTGCCACGTTCGCCATGGCGTTCGCCAGTTTCCAGTGGGGTGTGGAGCCGACCGCCGGCGCGACCATGACCGTCTTCGCGGTGATCCTTCTGCTGCACGGCGGCCTGAACACGCTCGGGATCCGCGTGGTCAACATCCTCAACTCCATCAGCGTGTGGTGGCAGATGGGCGGCGTCGCGGTGATCGTCGGCGCCCTGTACCTGGCGCCGGCCCCGCACCAGTCGGCCGAGTGGGTCTTCACCCACTTCAACAACGACACCGGCCTCTCCAGCCCCCTGGTGGTGTGTCTCGTCGGCTCCTTGCTGGCCGGCTACACGTTCTGCGGCTACGACGCCTCCTCGCACCTGTCGGAGGAGACCAAGCAGGCGGGGTATGCCGCGCCGAAGGGCATGGTCCGTGCCATCTACGTCTCGTGGATCGCGGGATTCGTCCTGCTGGCCGGGCTCCTGTTCTCCATCCAGGACTACAGGGGCACCCAGACCACGAGTACCGGTGTCGCCCCCGCGCAGATCTTCCTCGACGTCCTCGGCGGCAGCGGGGCCAAGCTCCTGCTGCTGGTGGTCATCGTGGCGATGTTCTTCTGCGGCAACGCCGAGGTTGCCGCGACCAGCCGGATGGTCTACGCGTTCTCCCGCAGCGGTGCGCTGCCGTTCTCGGCGACCTGGCGGCGGGTCAACAGCCGTACGAAGACCCCGGTGCCCGCCGTGTGGCTGGCAGTTGGCGTGGCGTTTGTCCTGGCCCTGCCCGTCCTGTGGTCACCCGCCGCGTATGCGGCGGTAACCGCGATCAACGCCGTCGGGATGACGCCCGCGTACGCCGTTCCCGTCTTCCTCGCACTGCGCAAGAACAGCAGCTACCGGCCCGGCCCGTGGACCCTTGGCCGGTGGCGCCGCCCGATCGGCTGGATCGCCGTCGTCTACGCAGTGTTCATCACCGGCGTCTTCATCCTCCCCCAGACCGCTCCGGTCACCTTCGCCACGATGAACTACGCCGGCATCACCCTGCTCGTCGTCCTGGCCCTGGCCCAACTGATGTGGCTCACCCGAGGCCGCCGCGCCTACCACGTCCCCGCCCTCGGCAACTCCTCCCAGCAGGCCGACCTCTCCACCCAGGTGATCTGATGACCAGCCAGAGCCCTCAACACGAGCAGCAGTCCATGGGAGTGCTCACCGTCGAGGACCTCACGGCCCTCGTGGCCGACGGGGAGATCAGCACGGTCATGCTCGGCGTCCCGGACATGAGAGCTCGCCTCAGAGGCAAGATCCTGGACGCCAAGCATTTCCTGACCCAGCTCCCCGCCGGCGCGGACATGTGTGCCTACGTCCTCGCCACGGACGTGGACATGAACCCCGTCGAAGGGTTCGACCTCGCGGGCTGGCGCACCGGATACGGCGACCTTCGCGTCGTCCCCGACCAGAGGACCATCCGGCGGCTGGACTACCTGCCGGGCACCGTCCTCGTGCACGGCGACGCCCTGCACCCTGACGGCACCGCCGTCGACGTCGCCCCCCGCCACATGCTCCGCGAACAGCTCAGGCTCCTCGCAGAGCACGAGCTGACCGTGAAGGTCGGCATCGAGAGCGAGTTCGTGCTGTACGCGGGCAGCGAGGCCCAGATCCACGACGCCGGCTACCGCGATCTAACCCCCGTGTCCCCCCACAACCTGGACTACGCCCTCGACCACCCGCCCGCTCTCAGCGCGTTCTTCGTGGACCTCCAGGACGCCCTGTCCCAGGCCGGCTCACCGGTCGAGGCGATGAAACCCGAAGGGGCCCCCGGCCAGATCGAGGTGACCTGGCCGTACGGGGACCCCGTCCGCGCCTGCGACACCTACACCGTTCACAAGCACGCCGTCCGCCACATCGCCGCCGAGCACCTCCTCACGCCCACGTTCATGGCCGCCCCGCAGACCGGTGTCGGCTCTGGGCTGCACCTGCACGTGTCCCTGTGGCGCGACGGCCAGCCGGTGTTCACTCCGGGCTCAGACGGCGACCTGCCCGGCCTCCTCCGGCACTGCGTGGCCGGACTCCTCGAGGCCCTATCGCACCTCGCACCGCTGTACGCACCCACCACCAACTCATACAAGAGGTACGCCCCCTGCTCTTTCGCCCCCACCGCCTACACCTGGGGAGTGGACAACCGCACCTGCGCCGTCCGTGTCGCGGGGCACGGCGAGAACACGCGGCTGGAGGTACGGCTGGCGGGCGCCGACGCCAACCCCTATCTCGCTCTCGCGGCCACGATCGCGGCGATCAACCACGGCCTCACCACCCACCCGAAACTGATGGAGCCGGTCACCGGCGATGCCTACACAGCGTTCGACCCGCTCCTGGTACCGCGCACCCTCGACGAGGCGCTGACCGATTTCCGGGAGAGCTACATCGCCCAGCTCGCGTTCGGATCCGACGTGGTCGACCACTACGCCCGTGCCGCCGAGATCGAGATCGCGGCAGAGCGCGGCCAAGTCACCGACATCGACCGCGAGCGAGGGCTCCTACGTGCCTGAACCCCCTCCCCGTTCCCGGCAGTTCGCCGCAGACGTCCCGCAGGTGCGCCCCGCCCTTCCCGCTGTATGACCCCTGCGGGCGGCAGCCCCGTTGCAGTCCACTGCCGCCCGCAGGTCCCGTGACCCGTCGCTGAGCGCGAGCCCCAACTCCGCGCTCGGTGGCGGGCACCAACCCCCCTTCGTTCCCCGGGCCTTGACGGTGGCCGGGGAACGAAGGGGCCCCGATGAAGCCCACACGTGAAGGACACGCCTGTGAGAGCAGCCGAGGAATCCGTCGGGCCTGTGCCGCAACCGGATACCGAGCGCAGCGAGGCACCCGGCACCCTCCCGGAATGGAGGCGGATATTGCAGGAGGCACCTGCCTGGACACCGGGCGCGTGGCTGACCGGCAAGGACGCCGAGGTGTTCACCGCCTTGGTTACACGGTCGTACGAGGCCGGCGGGACCGTCCGCGGCATCAGCGACGTCATCGCCCGCTCGTACGGATCTGTGCACACCGCCCTTGAACAGGCGGGAGTCCTCCGCCCGCCCGGAAGGCCCATCGCCAAAGGCCTCGCCGCACACAGGCCGAGCGGCGAAAAGCTCCAGCCCTTTGTCGAGCGAGTGATCCTGGAACGCATCCGTGACGGCACCTACCCGCGCGGGAAGCGACTGCCTCCCGGCACGTTGCTCGCCAAGGAGCTCGGCGTCAGCCCGTTCACCGTCCACGCCGTGTTCAAGACGCTCCGGCAAGAGCGCGTTCTCGAAAGTGCCGGCGCCGACACGTTGGGCACCTGGGTCAGCCCACCGGGCCTCCCTCAGTAACGACTCCACCGCCCCCGGCAACTACCCGGGAGGCCAGAGAGCCCACAGCCCACACCAAACCGTGAGGAAGATCTTCTGCGAATGCCCGCTCCCATTCACATCGTCTCGCGGTACGCCGAGCACCGCCCCAGCCGTACAGACCGCATCACCGCCGTCATGCTGCACCTGCTGTTCGACCTGACTCAGCAGACCGCGCGATTCGGCTCCAGCAGCAATCCGTGGGCGCACCTTGCCGCCTACGACGCGGACCACTTCGCGGCCTTCACCGTTGGAGGTTCGTCATGAGAGTGCGCGCCGCGACCTGGAGCCTCAACCGCGTCTCGGGGAAGGGGGCTCACAAGCAGGCGAGAGCCCTCGCGGACCTCGAACCAGACATCCTGACCCTGCAGAGGTGCTGGCGGTGGGACGAGGACGAGCGAAGCCGCCTGCTATCGATGGCCCACACGGTGGGCCTCACACCCATTCACATGGCCCCCTCGCGGGTCGGTGACGTCCGCAACTTCACAACGATGCTCTACCGCCCCTCGAAACTCCGCCTGATGGGCTGGCGCCCGTTGGCCGAAGGGGTCTTCCACCACGCGCTGATCCGGGCGCGGCTCCGACCGCTCGACCAGGCAGAGGACGAGCACAGCGAGTTCCTGGCCTTTGGCACTCACCTGAGCGGGACCGACGGTGAGATCCGGCTGAAGGAGGCCCGTTGGGTGACCGAGTACGCAGGCGACGTTCCCGGCGTGCCGCCCCGGGCACTGCTCATGGGAGACCTGAACTGCCCCAGCCCGGTGTTCGACCACGCTGACTGGCCGAAGGCTCCCGACACACTGCGATCGCGCTATCTGATCAGGCGGGCGGACGGGTCATTCGGTGACGCGGACACCGAGGCCATGAGGGTGCTGTTGGCCTCCGGTTGGCAGGACCCGGAGGTGCTCACTGGCAGGCCCCGAGCTGAGACCGTCGGCTTCTACTACGCCGCCGAGCTGGTTCCTCTGCATCTGGACCACGTCCTCGTGCACGGCTTGCCGGTGCTCAACTACCGCACCCCGGACACCGGGTACCTGTCCGACCACCGCCCCGCCGTGCTCGACGTGGAAGTGGGAACAAGCGCATGACATCCACGGTTCCCGAACCCGAGCCCGTCCAGCCCGCCGGAGCAATGGCCTCTTCCATGCCCCAACTCCTCCCCGCGAGCGAGGTGGCGACCCCGTTACCAGGCCCGTCGGCACGCCGCGTGACCGTGCACGTGATCGGGCTGCTCCTGCTCGCTTCTCTTCTCCCCCTGGCGAGCGCGACGGCGATGGTCAGCGCCATGTACGGCGTCCCTTGGGGGCGACGCGAGGCCCTTGTGCTCGTCATCGCCCAGGCCGGAGCTGCCGTCGTCGTGTTCTTCTGGCTCGCGTGGCGGGTGATTGCCCGCACGCCACTCGACCGGGTCTCACAGCGGCGCCGGCTGCTGCAGCGCGGCGCTGCTGTCGCCTGCGCAATCGTGGCTATGTACACGGCAGCAACTCCCCTCAGCGTGCTCAGAGCAGACCTGGGGAAGGCGGTGTTCGGGTGCGTGCTGGCGTGGCTCGCCCTGGAGGTGTGCCGGGATCACGACGTCCTGGTGGGCACCGGGCTGCCCACCACAGCTACCCAGCGTCTCCATGAGTGGAAGATCGCGGGAAACACTCTCTACGCGTGCGGTGTTGGGGCCCTTACCGTCACTGTGCTGACGCTCCTTGGCCGCTGGTTCGGCATCGACGGCGTACCGGCGATGCAAGGCGACCAACTGTCCGCCCTCGGCATCGGCCGCTTCTCCAGCCTCGCCCTCAGCGTCGTATGGGCCGTCGCGATTGAGGATGTCGTGATCGTCGCGGCCACGACCGCGCTTCTGGCAGCCATTCACCGGCCCGCGTGGCAGATCTACACGCTGGTCTGCGTCCTCGAAGTCGCCCTGCACGCCTACATGGGGCTGCCCGCGATCGGCATGACTCTCTACGGCGCCGGTCGCGTCTGGCTGTACCTGCGCCACCGGCGGCTTATCCCCCTGATGGCGGGCCACGCAGCTTTCGATCTCACTTTCGGCCCGTTCATGCTCCTGCCCTTCAGCTACCGGATCGCGCTGGTGATTCCCTATGCCGTGGCCTGGTGGATCAGCGGTCGGCTGCACGCGGCCGCCGCACGGGAAGCACCGATGGCCGAATCGGCTGCGCCCGACACCAGCGATTCCGGTCTCGGAGAGCGTTCGAGCGCCCGCATCGCCTGACAAATCCCTCGCGATGCCCGACAACCCACTCACGAAAGGGCACGACATGGCCCACGCTGATACCGACTCCACGCAACCCGCCGGCCGTCCCATAGACGCCCTCCCGCTCCCGTCCGGCACGTTCACCATCGGCAAGCAGTTCGACTTCGAGGCTGGGCATCGGCTGCCCGGCCTCCCGCCCGGGCATAAGTGCTCGCGGCAGCACGGGCACAGTTACCAGGTCGAGGTCATCCTCACTGCCCCCGCCCTGGAGGCTCCCGGCTTCGTCACAGACTTCGGGGCTCTCGCGCCGTTCAAGAAGTTTCTGGACGCCGAACTCGACCACCACAACCTCCACGAGGTCCTGCCCTTCGAGCCGACCTCGGAGCGCCTGGCCCAGTTCCTGGCCGGATGGTTTATCCAGAACGTCGAACCGGACATCCCCGGCCAGCTGGTCGCGGTCCGGGTCCGCGAGACGGAGCGCAGCTGGGCACGCTTCGACGTGGTGCAGCGATGACGGCCGCAGGCACCGACGCAGCGGCGCTCATGGGGAGCGACGCCGAGTTCTGGCTGATCGTCGCCGAATGCTTCGGGGTCACACAGCCGACCTTCCAGGGGGAAGGCCCCAGCTGCGGGGTCCCGGCCCTGTTCATCCGCCTCTCGCGCTGCAACTTGACGTGCGACTGGTGCGACACCAAGTACACATGGGACTGGAAGCAGTTCGACCCGCGTGAGGAGTCGAAGCGGCGGACGGTGGCGGACCTGCTTGCGTGGGCGCTCGCATCGGACGTTGAGCTCATCGTCATCACCGGTGGCGAACCGCTGCTCCAGCAGCCGCCCCTGATCCCGCTGGTTCGTGGGCTGCTTGCCGCTGGCAAGCGGGTGGAGTTCGAGACGAACGGCACCGTGGTCCCCGCCCCGGCGCTGCTGGTCGACGGTGTCCGCTTCAACGTAAGCCCCAAGCTCGCGAACTCCAAGGTCGCTGAGAACAAGCGGATCGTGCCGAACGCGCTGAAGGCGTTCGCGGCAAGCGGGCGGGCTGTGTTCAAGTTCGTCACCCGCACCGTGCTGGAGCTGGACGAGATCGGCGCCCTCGTGGACCGGTACGGCCTGGACCCGGTGTACGTGATGCCCGAGGGCTCCACAACGGAGGGTCTGATCGAGACCACCCGGGTGCTCGCGGACGCCGTCGCGGCCCGGCAGTGGCACTTCACCCAGCGGCTGCACGTCCTCGCGTTCGCCGAGACACGCGGACGCTGACCCACCCCTCCGTGCTCAGCCCCTCTTTCCCAGCTTGGAAGCGAGGCAAAGTCCATGACCAACGCCGTCTACAGCCCAGCATCCGGCGAGAGCGCGACCCTGCCACCGCAGGCCGCTCTTATCGCGACGCGCTCGGTCGACACCGTGCGCGTCGCCGATCTGATCGGCCAGCTCCTGACCGCCATCGGCGAGGACCCCGCACGGGAGGGCCTGGCGGACACACCGGCCCGCGTCGCGGCCTTGTACCGCGACTTCCTGTCCCCGGGTCCGTCGGCCGCAGCGACATGCTTCACCGAGAACCATCTGAGCGGGCAACTGGTCGTGGTCGGCGGCATGAGCGTCTGGTCGCTCTGCGAGCACCACATGCTGCCCATGAACCTGGAGGTCGCCGCCAGGTATGTACCCGCGGGCGAGGTGGTAGGGCTGTCGAAGTTCGGGCAGATCGCTCAGCGGTACGCGGGCCGTCTGCAAGTGCAGGAGCGGTTCACCCGACAGGTCGCTGACGAGATCGCTGGAACGATCGGCAGCGAGGACGTGGCCGTCACCGTCCGCGGAACGCACCTGTGCATGAGCATGCGGGGCGTGCGGATGGAAGCCGCCCGCACCACCACGCTGCAGGCCGGTGGACGGTTCGAGAGCGATCCGGTGCTCTCCCAGCAGTTCCTCACCCTCGCCACCAGCCAGTGGAGGGCTGCGTGATGGCCAAGAGCATCGACGTGTCCGTGATCGCCCCGCCCGACTACCTGGACGCCTTCGTCGCCCAGGAACCAGCCCGCGTCCACCATGTGGCCGCCCAGCGAGTCCTGACCGACCCCGCCTACCGTGCGTTCTTTGGCCGTGAGGCCGAGCGCGGCGCGGAAATCATCGTCGACAACGGCGTCTTCGACCTCGGCCGCGCCCTGCCGGCCACCAATCTGATCGCGGCGGCCCGCGCGGTCGGGGCCCGCGAGATCATCCTCCCCGACGTCATGCGGGACGGCCTGGCCACCATCAAGGCCAGCGACGAAGCCGCCCGCGAGATCCGCGACCTGAGCGACGACTTCCGCCTGTGCGCCGTGGTGCACGCCGCGGACGACGAGGAGTGGCTGCGCTGCTACGACCACTTCGCCTCCAGCGACTACGTCGACGCGATCGCCCTGCCCGCCTCCCGGCGCCCCGCCCCCGAGGAACAGCTGTGCCGCACCCGCTGGACGGCCACCCGCCACCTGGAAGACCACGGCATGGTCGAGAAGCGGATCGTCTACCGGCTCCTCGGCCTGGGCCGGACCGGACACCTGGAGCTCGTCGAGCAGCGCGAGCACGAGTGGATCGCCTCCGTCGACGGCGCCGCCCCGCTCATCCTCGGCGCGATGGGCATCGCGATGCTGCCCGGCGGACCGTACGAGAAGCCCAAGACCCCCCGCGTCGAGAACCTCGGCCCCATCCCAGAGGGGCGGTTCGACCTGATCCGGCGGAACATCGCCGTCATCCGCGAGTCGGCGGGCAGCAGTGTGCGGATCCCGGAGGCCCGCCCATGAGCCTGCGACCCGATCCGGTCCTCACCGGTGGCACCGGAAGGACGCTGCGCGCGACGCCGATCGTCGCCGACGGGCACACGATGGCCCCGGACAGTCTGCTGCGCTACCTGCAGATCAAGGTCCACCACCTCATCCAAGAACATGCCTGGGACTGCATCCGCATCGTCGGCGGCTACGACCGCCAAGCCGTGATCTCGGCGCACGAGAAGACCGGCAAGCTGTTCAACTTCGAGCGTCCCACCGCCGAAATCCACGGCCGGGACCTGGTCGTCAAGGCGTTCCCCGGCACCCACTACGTTCACCACTACGCGCTGATCATCGCCACCTACCTGGCCATGACCGGCCGACCCCTCGACACCGTCACTTACCAGCTGCCCGACGTCGCGGTGTGCCATGACGCGGTGCAGCACCTTGACCTCGATCTCGACGGCGACCTCGTGATCGTCGGCTGGGGCCTGGCGCATCTCGCGCCGGCCGGAGGTGTGTGGACCCGGGGGCCGGGCTACGCCTGGCAGCGCGCCTTGGTCCACGGCCGGCCAGTGGTCTACCTCGGCTTCCTGCACAGCATCTGGGGAGACGTCGCCGGCCGTGTTGTCGGCCGCCTGGCCGAGATCGGCGCCCGTGACGTCGTCTATGTCGGCAAGGTCGGGGCTCTGGACCCCGAGATCGAGCCCAACACGAGGCTCGCCACCGGCAACGAGAGCCTCGTCTGCGGCGCTCTCGTGCAGTGGAACGACTTCTTCGGCGACTTCGCCGCCGCTCAGCCGGGCGTACACACGGGCGTCCACGTGACCTCGCCGTCGATCCTCCTCGAGGACCGGGACTGGCTGACCAAGCACGCCGAGCACGCCTTCGTCGATCCGGAGATCGGCCCCATGGGGGCGGCCGCGCGTCACGCGGGGATCGGTTTCGGCTACCTCCACGTCATTTCCAACAACCTCGCCCGCCACTACCCCGCGGACTTGTCCAATGAGCGTCACCACGAAGTCGTCCGCAGGCGCGCCCTCCTAGTCAGCCGGATCCGCGACATCATCGCGAACCGCTTGGCCGCCCGCCCCTTCTGAACACCAACGGAGGACAACGACCATGACGGTCGCAGCACACCCCGCCACCCCCGCGCGTGGACGGGAGATCACGATCACCGGCATCGACGGGGCCGGCAAGTCCACCCTCGCCAGCCGCTTGCACCGTGCACTGACCGACGCCGGCCACCAGGCGCTCCTGATCGGCAAGCACAGCACCGAAGTCCCCATGGACCCGGAGCTGTCCGCTTACGTCGACCATCTCAACGAGGTCGTCTACCGCCGTGATGCGCGAGTCGCCCAGGCGTGCGGCGACCACTACTGGCTACTGGCCTTGGCTGCCTGGTACACCCTCCAGGACAAGCTCGTGATCCAGCCCGCCCTCGCCGCCGGCACCCACGTGATCCTCGACAACGCCCACCACAAGATCCTCGCCCGCTACACCGTCAACGCGGACGTCTCCACCCGCCTCGCCGAGCAGGTCTTCACTCACCTCACCGAACCCGACCTGGTGATCTTCCTGAGCATCGGAGCCCGCGAAGCCCTCGCCCGGAAGGGCTCGTTCACCTCGCTTGAGACCGGCCACTCCGGTGGCGGCGACGAGGACTTCATCCGCTACCAGGACAGCGTCCTAGCCCAGCTGCGCGAACAGGAGCAGCGTGGCGGATGGCTGTCCCTGGACGTCACCGACATGGACCGCAACACGGTCTTCAAGACCGCCGCCAGCGCCCTCGCCGACCACCTCCAGCTCACCATCTGACCGCACACCACCACGAGGAACGCACCATGCCAGCGAACCCACCCCGCGATGGCAAGTACGTCTGCCACGGCGTCACCTGGGCGACCGGAGCCCCCCGGCTGCTGCTCGCCCCGCTGCCCAGCGGCCCACTGGCCTACGCCGAGATCATGAACCAGCGACTCGGGTACCAGGTGAGCGGTCCCGGCCGGTGGTGCACCGGCCGGTACCAGTTCGCCGACGCCGTCCGCGTCGAGCCCGTCGCCTGCCCCGACCGCGCGCTGGCCGAGCAGAGCGGCCAGTGCACCAGGTGCTCCGGACAGGACGACTTCCGCTTCGCCCACCAGTTCCACCAGGGAGGACACGCCCCGGAGGCTCTCTTCCGGTACATGGCCCAGTCGCACTGGCTGTACCTGGCGACCTTCGCCGACGGCGCCACCAAGGTCGGCACCGCGGCCGAGCCGCGCAAACGCTCCCGACTCGACGAACAAGGCGCCCTGTTCGCCACCTACCTGGCCAAGAGCCCTGATGGCCGCGCCGTGCGTCACCTCGAAGACGCCCTCACCCGCCACCTGAACGTGCCCCAGATGGTGCGCGCCGCAGGCAAGCTCCGGGCGCTGGCCGACCTGAACGACCTGTCCACGGCCCGCGCCGCGCACGAGAAGGATGTCGAACGCGCCACCGACGCCCTGGCCGACATGAACATCCCTGCGGTGCGGGAGGCATGGGCACCGCCCGCCGAGGGCGACCGCCTGCGCACCGCCGACGGCGAGCGGGTTCTCTACCCGCACGATCTGCGTGAGGGCGAGCACGGCTTCACCCCCGTTTCGTGCGTCGGCTCCCAGACCTTGGCTGTCCTGGACAGCGACGACCACGTGGGCTACGTGCTCGACTTCGGCGCCCTCAAGGGCCGCCGCATCACCTTCGGCCCGTTCGCCTCCCCGAGCACGGCCGTCCAGGCATCCCTGTTCTGACCCTGATACGGCCCTGGCCCGGCCGGCGGGCCGGGGTCCTCACCTAAAGAGGCACCCCACGATGGCACCACAGGACGCCGTCCTCGGCTGGGACGAGGACACCACCGCCGAGGCCTACGCCGCCTTCACCCGCGACTTCCCCATGTACAGCGCCACCAGCCGCGATCTCGCCCGCCGCGCCCACCTCGCCGACAGCCGCCTGGTGGTCGACCTGTGCGGCGGGGCCGGCGCGACCGCCGAGGCCATCCTCGAACTCGCCCCCGCCCAGGCTCGCGTCATCTCCCTGGACAACGCCGCCGCCATGCAGCGCGTCGGCCGCCGCACCCTGACGGACCCGCGCCTGACCTGGGTTACCGCACGGGCCGAGGACCTGGCCGATCACATTCCGGGCCCGGCCGACGCCGTGGTGTGCAACTCGGCGATCTGGAAGACCGACGTCGAGGCCGTGGCCGCTGCGGTTGGCCGAGTCCTGCGCCCCGGCGGCCGCTTCGTGTTCAACATCGGAGGCGGCTTCGCCGGAGTCCGCCACTCAGACGAGCAGGCAGCGCGCATCGCACCCTCACTGCACACGCTCATTCGGCAGGTCGCAGCCCGCGAACACGGCTACGCCCCGCCTCCGGCCGCCTACACGCTTCCCAAGCTGCCTCTGGAGGAGGTCACTGAGCATCTGGCCTCCGCCGGGATGACCGTCCTCGACATCGAGGTCGTCGCCCAGCACAGCACGATGGCCGAGAAAAAGGCGTGGCTGTCGATCCCGATCTTCGCCCGACCTGACGGCGACTTCAGCCACGAGCAGCGCATGGACATCCTGACCAAGGCGTATGCCCTGACCACGCCCGACACAGCGACTGTGACGACCTGGCTCGTCGTGACCGCCCAACGGCCCCGGGAGCAACGCTGACCACCCCAGCCCGCCCCGGCGACCACGACAGCGAGACACCTTGCTGCGACCACACCAGCGTCGGGGTGCTCATCTCCTCGCCGGCCGGCCTCCTGGTCTTCGAACGGGCCACGCCCCCGGCCGGAATCGCCCCGGTCGCCGGCCATGTCGACCAGCACGGAAGCCCCGAGCAGGCCGCCCACGCGGAGACCGCCGAGGAGGTCGGCCTGGCCGTCACGCACCTGCACCTTCTGCTGACCATGTGGCGGCCCAACCGGTGCCGCCGCCCGGCCGTCGACCGTGTGGGCCACAACTGGTGGATCTACCAGGCCCAGGCATCCGGACCGATCCGACCCTCCGCCCGAGAGGTACGCGCCCCCCGATGGATACACCCCGACAAGCTCCAGCAGCATGCGCAGCGGACCGCTGCTTACGCCACAGGGCGCCTGAGCGAGCGAGAGTTCACGGAGACGCCCGGCCTAGCGCCAGTGTGGGTCCGCTTCCTGCACGACCTTCAACTCGTAACGATGCCCGCCGACACCCTGAGCCTGATCGATACGGTCATCTGACCGTTAGCCGGTTGCGAGGCTCAGCGCGCCCCAACCGAACGCCCGGCAGCCAACTGGCGCACGTGCGCGCGGATGCGGTCGCGGTCGTCCGGGAAGGTGCTTTCCCACTCCTCATCCAGATCGATCCACGCCGCCGGCTGGCCGCTCTCCCCACCGAGCGGCACATCACGGCCGACGATGGCGGCGTACGACAGGCCCAGCGTCGGCGACCAGTCGGCACGGTAAGAACGGACGGAGACGGCTGCCGGTACGGGCAGCAGCGCACCCCGCAGACCGGTCTCCTCCTCGAGCTCACGGCGCGCAGCGGACCGCGGCGTCTCACCGGGCTCGACCTTGCCGCCTGGAGGTACCCACCCGCGCCAACGGTGCTTCACGAGCAAGACGTGACTGAAAGCAGGGTCAGTGACCCAGACCTCGGCAGCGAGCGGCTCCATGGGCTCTTGACGAGCCCGTTCCAGCCATGCTCGAGCGTTGTCGAACTCCAGCGCAGCAAGACGAGCATCGGCGACAGCCGCGTCCAAGGTCATCTGATGAATCACTCAGCACACCCTACGCCGAAGCCATGTGCGCCCAGGGGAAACGGCCGCCAGGCCATCCAGATGAGCTAAGCGAGTAGGCACCCCCTGGCCAACAGCAAGTCCGGCAGGCAGCGCGACAGCACCGCCGCAGTCAACACAGAGAACACCGGCACGGTGTCCGTACCAGCAAAGGGGTACCAGCCATCAGCGACACGGTGACGCGAGGCGCCTGGGTTGTCCTGGGAGGAATACACCTGCTCAACGGGACCACTCCGCGCCGCACAGACGAACCGATCGTGCTTGTCAGGGTGACGCCGCAGGAGGTCTGCGTACCGAGCACAACCGTGGTCATCAAGTGGGACACGCTCGGTGCGTGCCCGGTCAGCGCCCTGACCGCGAGTGGCAGGCCACTCGGAACAGGCCGAATCGAAGGCAGCGCCCTGTTCCCCGACGCCATCGCTGGCCACGGTCTGAGCGAGATGGTCGGTGAGGCGGCAGCCCCTGGCCTCGTACCGCTGTGCTACCTGACCGAACATCCGGGCGGCTACCACGTGTACGCCCAGATCCGGTTCTATGCCGAGGACGCCTGCTTCGTGCGTACTTCCCGCGAACCGGCCGGTGAGGGCCCAGTGGTGGCCCTGCGCTGGCTGGATCCGGCCCAGGCTGCGCACGCGGAGTCGGAGCTCCGGCTCAACAACCACCTGCGGTACTTCCGCACCCACTTTGCCGGGACGGAGCTGGAGTACAAGTACAACCTGGAGCCGACCACGGACATCTGGGCAGCCTCCATGGAACTGCTGAAAGCTCTGCGCCATGGCGAATTGGCCGACTGCCGGCCGGAGTACCGGGAGGAATTCCAGATCCATCGCTTCGACAACCACATGTTCGACGTCACCGGACCCGACGCGGACCGCGGCTACGCCTCCTTCATTCCCACGGTCGACGGCAGCCACGTGCTGAAGCGCAAGTGGTTCTCGCAGGACACCTTTGCCCGCCGTGAGCAGCTCTATCCCGACATCGAGGTCACACCGGACGGCTTCGAGGAGTACCTACGCTCGACGTTGGGCCTGGACGTGCGGGCTATGCCGCCCTTCCGGCGCGTCCGATACGACGTCCAGTGCGAATCGATGCGCACCGGCCACGTCTACGGCATCTTCTTCGATCACTGCTCGCTCTTGGCAGCTCCCGAGGTCGTGCTCATGCAGTGCGAGATGGAATACCGACGCTCACGCAGCCTCCTGGACCACGACGAGGACGGGGTGCTGCGGGAGATGGAGCGCATCAATCGCTGGCTCCTGGACTACCTGACCGAACGAGGCTGGGCGAAACGAGGCACGTTCTACTCCAAGCGCAGCTTCTTGCGCGATGCTGTCAACGCCCGGCCTGAACTGGCCCCGAACCACTGAGAGAACCACCCTGCATCACGCTTGCCCAGCGCACCTGCAGCGACCCGAACCGGCCCAGCTCCCGCGCCTTGGGGTTGCGGTACCAGTCGGTGAGGTCGAGCTTTGAGGTCTCCGTGCAGCGCAGTCCCCAGCCGTAAATGACCTTGAAGGCAGTGCGTCCCGGTACTCGGCGAACACCTCCTTGCAGCCCAGTCGGATCGCCCGGTCGACCTGAGTGTCGGCGTGGTCGAGGAAGCACTGAATCTCCTCGCGCGTCATCGGCCAGCGAGACGGGCCGACCTCATAGTCAACCAGGTGGGCGGCGGTGTCCCACCCATGGCAGATCTGCACCGGGTTCGCGCCGAAACGCAGTTCACAATTCTGTGGCCACCGCTAGCGCGGCGAGCTGATGTAGTCGCAGAACATCCGCACCGCGGTCTGGTAGGTGTGGTCGTCGACTCTGCCCGGTGCAGCTCCGCGATCAGGTACATCGTCTACTCGTCCATCGCGGCGCCAGACCAGTGCCACGGGTACGCTTCGGCGGAGGCATTGAATCGGCGCACCGCCATCTGCCGGTCTCTGATCGTCTTCGGCTGCAGGCGCCAGCCGCCACACGCCGTGCGGCAGCACCAGGAGCGCGGAGCCTCCGCTCAGGTCGGTAGTCGTCGCCATGCCCTCTCACTTGCAGAGAGTGCGCGAATCATGCATCCAGTGCTGGATCCACTGTGGTTGGGCAGACCAGAGGACAGCAACCACCATTCAAGGGAGGTACGTTGAAGTCGCAGCTCCCCAGCTCAGACGATCCGGGATCGTGCATCGGATGCAACTCCCCGGAGATGACGAACCTGCGGGCCTGGACGACGTACGGCCGCTTCCAACTGGACCGCCAATACCGGACCCCAGACCCCGGTGAGCTCAACTGGGGCGCACCCGGCGGCCAGAGCCCAGGCGCCGCCGTGCTCGGGGACGTCGCTGGCAAACGGATTCTGGATGTCGGCAGTGGCGGCGGCCATTACGCCGCACACCTCGCCCGCGACCACCGGGCCCTCGTCGACGCGATCGACATCTCACCCACTCAGCACCAGCGGGCTCTCGCCCAGTACGGTTCGCTCCCCGGCGTACGGTACCTGTGCGGCGACGCCGTCGAACTCCTGTGGCAGGCGCAGGCGTACGACCTCGTGTACTCGATCCACGGAATCGGCTTCCTCGATCCCCACCGGGTCCTGCCCTCCGCCCACCACGGGCTGCGGCCGGAGGGACGAATCGTCTTCTCCGTCCTGCACACCGACATGCACGAAAGTGGCCCGTCAGAGTCCGTCGAGCCCCGTCGGCTCCAAGTCCGGCTGAAGGGGCTGGAGCCGCTGGATGTCGACCTATGGGTTCTTTCTCCCCAGGTGTGGGAGGGCCTGCTCGGCGAGTACGGGTTCACCGTTGAAGGTATCGACCTATTGCCCCGTGACGACGGTGACCCGGTTGTCGACCAGCTCATCCAGGCCCGCCGCCGTACCTGATTCCGCCCCGGGCATCGCCCGACGGCCCGCCTTGTCTCAGCGACCACACCTGAGCCTCGTGGAGTTGGCCATGTGAAATTCACCGTGATGACGCAGAACATAAAGTTGTACGCCAGAAAAGAGGTCGCTGGCCAATCCTTCTCGGCCTCATCAACGAGGTCGGACCAGCCCCTCTCCTCCTCCGGGAGCTCGACCGCCAGCGGACGCCTTCGGCCAGCCCTCGGATGCTTCATTCCGGGGCGAGTCCGATTGAAGCTTGCCGACTCTCGATCAGGTTCTCCACCTGCTCACTCAACGTGGCCATATGCTTCCAAGACATCTTCAGCGGACCCGGGGCGGGCGCCAGCACGGAACGGCGACCACGTCCTCACGCGCAGGTACGAAGCAGGGATGACAGCTGGTCCGCCACTGCAAGCAGAACGCGGTCCTCGTACGGCCGGCCGATGATCTGAACACCAATGGGCAGTCCCCCGGTGGTCGTGGTCACGGGTACAACCAGGCTGGGGAGGCCGATGTGGCTGGTGAGGTTGGCCCAGCCGGTCTGGTCGAAGAAGCTCCGTTCCTCGCTGTCGACCACCAGGGTGCGGCTGCCTGCCGGGATGGCAGCGGTGGGCGCGACTGGTGTGACGAGGACGTCGTGCTCCGTGAAGAACCGCTGCCAGTCCGATCGGAGTCGGGCGCGTTCTTCGTTCGCACGCAGCCAGGAGCGGTGGGTTTGGGTCCGGTGGCGCAGGAAGGCGGTGCGGGGGCTGGAGTCGTCGTCCTGCAGTTGTCGCGCGGCGGCGAGTTCAGCAGCAGCCATTCCGTCGTCGGCGGTGGCCGTAGCGGTGGCGTGCAGGAGCTGTTCGAACAGGCGCGTGGAGGCAGCGAACCGAACAGGTCCTGAGGTGTGGCGGACCAGGACTCCGGCTGCGGTCAGCGCTTCTTCAAGGGTGCTGAGGGCCTGGGCGGTCTCCTGGTCGACGGGGCAGTTCGGGTCTTCGGCCCAGATCGCCATGCGCAGCTGTTCGACGCTCCTGCCGGACGTCGGCAGATCTACGCGCCATGGTGTGTTCTCGGACGGTGCCGGGGTGGTCAGAGCGCTGAGTAGCAGGTCGAGGTCTCGGGGGTGGCGGGCCAGGGGGCCGGGGGTGACCATGTCGCTGCTGGTGAGCCAGCCCGGCGGCCGGGGAATGTGGCCGCGGGCGGGGATGAGTCCGCGGGTGGGGCGCAGGCCGTATACCCCGCAGTAGTGGGCCGGCAGGCGGAGCGAGCCGGCGAGGTCGCTGCCGAGGTCGGCGGGGGTGAGGTGGGCGGCGACTGCTGCAGCGGGGCCGCCGGAGGAGCCGCCGACCGTGCGGGCCGCGTCGCGCGGGTTGAGGGTCGGGCCGAAGAGTGCGTTGTCGGTGTGGAGGTCCTGACAGTACGTGGGGGTATTGGTCTTGCCCATGATCACCGCCCCCTGGTGGCGGAGCCTTGCGACCGCGTCGGCATCCCGATCGGGAACGTGGTGCTGAAGCTCCTCGGCACCGCTGGTGGTGCGCAGTCCGGCCGTCTCGAAGCTGTCCTTGATGGTCAGGGGGAGGCCGTCGAGGGCGCCGGTCTTCTGCCTGCGGGCACGGCGTTCGTCGGCGGTGTGGGCTGCGTGCCGGGCGGCGTCGTCGTCCCGGGTGACGACGGCGTTGATAGTGCTTGCGTCGATCCGGTCAAGGTGGAGATCGAGCAGTTCGCGGCTGGAGATCAGACGCCGGTTCAGAGCGCTGAGCTGGGCGTGGGCCGGGAGGGCAGTGTAGTCAGTGGTCACCGGAGAACATCCTCGCGGGCTGTGGAGCGCTCGTGCCGGGCGAAGTGCCGGGCGACGGCGCTCAGGACAGTGAGGTCCTCGATGGGGTGGGAGGATTCCATGTTCTGGTCGGCGAAGTCGGTAGACCGGGCCGGTGGCGTGCCGTGTGTGTGGGCGGTGAGGGCGGCGCGGATCTGGTCAGCGGTTATGGCAGCGTGGAGTTCGTCTCCCGAGAGGCCAGCGGCTCGGTGCCGCTGTTCGCTGTCCTTGCGCACGTCGTGGTCAAGGTAGGGGCGGACGGCTGTCTGTCCGTCGCGGATCTCCACGACGCGGCGGTAGACCTGGAAGGAGATGCCCTGTGTGGGTGGGCGTCCTGTGGCCGTGGAGTCGTTGGGTGTGAGGACTATTTCGGGTACGGCCCGGTGGAAGGCGAGCCACAGCGGGTGCAGTTGGCGGTGGGCCCGTCTCAGGCCGATCCAGTAGGCGGTGCGCTGCGCCTGGGCGGTGAGGGTGGGGACGAGCCAGCCGACGAGGGTGAGGATGGTGCCGATGTCACCGCAAATCCAGGCGAAGTCTTCCCAGCCGGCCAGTGAGGTTCCCATGGCGGCGGCGATCAGGTTGCCAATGCGGACGGCGCTGTAGCCCAGGGTGACGGCCGCTCCGACGGAGACGACCTTCAGGCCGATGCGGACGGCCGTGCGGGGGCTGCGGCTCGCCAGGCGCCAGCACGCCACGGACAGGTAAAGCTCGGCGAAGGTGTAGGCGCTGATGTAGAGGGTCAGGTAGGTCGCGTAGATGTGGTCGTGCGCGTAGTAGAGGGTGAAGTCTGTCGGCCGCTCGACGGCTGGTGTCAGCAAGAAGAAGAGCACGAACAACCCGCTGATGACGGCGGCGCCGGAGCTGAGCCAGTACCGCGACATGCGCCGCGCCCGGTCGGCGGGTGATCCCCAGTGGCTGAGGACAACCTGTTGGCAGGCCATCAGTGCCACCACGCAGCTCATGGCCAACGGCACGGCAAAGTTTCGCGTGCCGAGAGTGTCGTCGATGGCCCGCCACATGGGGCTGATCGAGAAGAGGAAGCTGAGCGCCGAGAGCAGGTAGACGGCCGTCAGCGCCGCCCAGGCGGTGTCCCTGCGCCGGGCGGGAAGGTCTCTGAGTAGGAATGCGAGGCCGACCAGCGCCACGGTCAGGCTAATTGGATGCAGGAGGTCTTTCACCGGTCGCTCCCTCTGCGGCTGAGCAGAGTGTGGGCGACCCGCTCCTGTATGTCGTCGCCCGCCGGGGACGCAGTGCGCAGACGGTGCTCGATGACGCGGCCGGACAGGTAGGAGGCGAGGAGCTCGGCGTCGTGCTCCTCGGCCTCCTCGTAGCTGCTGCGCCCAAGCATCATCTCGACCAAGTCTGGGTCGAGCAGTGGAGCGAGGTCCTGCGGCTCCGCTGCGGGCACCTGGCCGCGTTCGTGGTGACCGAGAAACAGATGGGCCATCTCGTGGCCGATGACGTGGTCCTGGTGGGCACGGCTTGTCCGCGAGTCGAAGAAGATGTAGAAGGCGCTCCGGGTGACAAACGTGACGCCGCACCGCCGCACCGGAACGGTCTGGGCCGCCTCGATGTGCACCGCGCGCCCTGTCCGGCGGGTAACTTCGTGCCGGAGGTCACGGACGCTTGCGACCTGAGGGAGTTTCAATTCCGTCAAGAGACTTGACTGTTGACGCGGGGACGACCACATAGTTCTCTCTGTTTCTCATTCTTCTGGGTCTATTTGACAGGGTGTCACTCGGGCTCTGGAGGGAGCCCTTCAAGTTCTCTCACCCTGTCAACTTCCTTTAGGACTTGGGCAAATCCGTCTTCGGAGAGCCCGATCATTCGGAAGAGGACGCTCTCGATCCCGGCCTGCTTCGACTTGACCTCAGCAAACTGGCGCATCGCCTCGATTGCCAGGTCGCCGTCATCGAAGAAGTCGCGCGGGAATCCGAACGCCCGGGCTAGCCACACCTTGGTCTCCGCGGACGGGTTGACTCGCTTCCCGGTGCGCAGCAGCGAGATATAGGAGTCGGAGAGCGAGCCTCCGAAACCGGCAATCCGTGCGGCAACCTCCTTGTTGCTGTAGACCCCTCGCCGCGGAGGGTGAACGTGCTCGAACAGCCAGTTCAGCCGCTCACGGAACACGGCCCCTTCATCGGCGGAAGCCCGCCCCGACAAGCCACTCATGATCAACTTCCCCCTGTGTCCGACATTTGTGACACCACCACCGTACGCCACCGTTGACTGGTGTTGACTGGCACGCCCCGGATATGACAAGTTCTCCACCGTCAGCACACTTCGGTTGACTTGGGGAGCTTTCCCTCAAGAGTCGTGTATTCACATGCGCAATCGGTTCAATAGATCGACGGGAGGCCCGCTCGCAGCAGATTTCACGTCCCTTTCATACACGGGCCCTACGTCGCGGAACCTCCGAGAAAGCTCAAGCCGAGCCGTTCTGAGAAAATTTCCGGCAAAGAAGCGGGAGCCGGCGCGGCTTTCGTGGGGCGTACACGGAAGGCCGAGGTGCGCAATCCCCTGCGCGATGCGACTGATTGGAGCGTGCCGAGAATCAGGCGCGCTGCCGCATTCCAGGCACTCTGGGCGACTACAGCTACAGTCACTCGGACGCTTCGCGTGGACACGGCCGCGCCTTCTGGCGATCACAAAACCCGGCCATCACGTCACGCTCTGCAACTAGTGCAGAGTTTAAGAACCAACTCTAGATCTTGAAACGGGTTCGTGCGTATGTTCGTCGTCCCCCAGGCACCCCACCTGGGTCAACAAACGTGAGGAGCGCGGCAGGTACCCACAAGACGTGTAGGGCCGCATACAGCGGCGGCGCCCGGGAGCGCTAACTCCCGGACGCCGAGCGCTCAACGGCACAACCGCCCCGGCAAGGGCGGAGATTGCCCATCTTCACCACGCTGATCCCTTCCACCGGGCGCATCAGCGTGGCAACACTACAAAGGGGATTCTTACATGCCTCCTGCCCTGCGCAAAAGGCCCGACCGTCTGGTCCGCGCGGCAGCCTCATCCTCCTCGGCGGCGTCGCACCCCGAGGAGAACACCACCGCCGCCCCGGCAACCCGCCGGTCCGCCTTCCCGTACGGGAGCGGCCGATGAGCAGCGAGGCCCGCGATTGGGTGTGGGAACACAGCACGAGCAGGGGCACGGCCCGCCTGGTCCTGCTCTCGATCGCCGACCGGGTGGCCGACAGGCAGTGCATCGCCTGGGCCTCTCTGGCCAGCCTTTCAGAGCGTACGAATGCCTCCCGGTCTACGGTGCGCGACGCGCTCGACCGGCTGCTCGCCGCCGGCGAGCTGGAGCAGCTCGACGACCTCACCGGCCCCCAGCGCAGCACCGTCTACCGCCTGCCCGCCACAGCCGAAGTCCTGGCGGACGCGGCCCTCCAGGACGAGGCGGACCACGCAGCTCCAGCGACGGACGCGCACGCCGAGCCTGACGTGACACTGCGCGTCTCGGCCCTGCGGCGGTACGGAATCCGCCCCCGCGAGGTACCGGATTCCCCTGCCAGGTCCCAGAATCCGGCAGGTCCGGAATCCGGCACTTCCCAACGGAAACCGGCACGTCGACCTCCCGGAAACCGGCACCCCGGTGTACCGGAAACCGGCCCCCAGAACCGTAGTGAACCGAAGGTGAACCGTAGGTACAGCAGTAGTGGTACCCCGGTCACCCCGGCAGACGAGTGGCAGGTCGACCCAGCCGCCCACGCCTGGGCTCGCGAGAACGGACACCTCGACCGCCTCGGCGAGGAGGGACTGCGAGCGGCCGACGCGAAATGGCGCCTGCACCGCGCGGACTTCAAAGCCCGCCGAGCCTCCGCGTGGGCTGCCGACTGGCGCTCCTGGATCGCCCGCGAACACGCCCCCCGCCGCCCCAGCCCCGCCGCCCTATCCGGCAACGGCACAGGCCCGACCGGCGGTATGACCCGCGCCGAGGCCCACACCGCCGCCCTCCTCGCCGCGCTCGACGAGCCGACCGGAACGGAGTAGCCATGGACCGCCGCGAAACGGCCGCCCTGCTGGCCTACATCGGACGCCTCGACCCCCGCACCATCCGCACCGACCAGGGCGAGGCCCGCGATCAGCTCGCCCAGTGGCACGAACTGCTCGGCGACGTACCGCTGGCCACGCCGCACGGCTGGGACGCCCGCACCGCCGCCCGCCGGCACATCCGCACCTCGCCGTACCAGATCCTGCCCGCGGACATCGGCCGCCCGTGGGACAGCTACCGGCGTGACCGCCTCTCCCGGCACACCGACCCGACCCCGTCCGCCGACCCCGACGACCAGGTGGCCTGGACCGCCGAGCTGGTCGGCACCCGGCGCGCCGTCGCCTCCGGCACCACGCAGCCCGCGCAGGCCAGGGCGATCACCAGCGCTCGCCAGATCGACCCCGAGCTGGAGGCACGGCTGCGGGAAGTCGGATCGTGCATCCCGCCCGAGGCCCGAGCCGACCTCGCCCGATTGTGGCCGGCCCGGGCTGCACGCGAGGAGGCAATCGCCCAGGGCCTGCCGGACGCACTCTCGGTCCGCTGCACGTGGTGCGAGGCGCCCATCGGCGAGCCGTGCCGCCGTCGGCGCGTCGACCCCGACGGCTTGGCCCGCGGCAATACGGCGCGCCCGAACCCGCACCACTGCCGCCGCGACCTCGCAGCCCAACAGGCCCAGCAGCCCGCGATGGCCTGACCGGCCCACCCGCCGGTGCGCAACCGCCCGGCACACCACAGCCCCCTCCTTCCCCCTCCGGCCGCGGAACCCCCTATCCGCAGCCGGTCCCGAACGCCGCGTCCAACGACGCCGGCCCCCACCGGCCGACGCGGCAGCACCTGGGAGACCACCTTGCGCCACATCACCGCCCACCACGCGCCGGCCACCGGTCTGCGCGGCATCGGCGACACCAGCTGGCAGACCCACGGGGTGTGCCACGGCATGGACCCCGAGGACGCCGACGCCGTCTTCTTCCCGCTGCCCCGCGACCACGAGGAAATCGCCGAGGCGAAGGAGCTGTGCGGGCTGTGCCCGGTCCGCCGCGACTGCCTCAACTACGCCCTGGAGAACGACCTGAAGGAAGGGGTGTGGGGCGGGCTGACCGAGGCCGAGCGCGAACCCTGGCACAAGGGCCTTCCCCAGCGCCTCGACTATGGCCGGGTGATCGCCTTCTTCAACGGACGCGACGTGCACCTGACCAAGGCCGAGCGCCAGATCGTCGTCGACCACGCCTACGCCCGGGGCTGGCGCACCGACCGGCTCGCCGCCGCCCTGCAGATCGGCCACAAGCACGCCCGCGACCTGCTGCGGCAGGCCGCCAACAAGGTCTTCGACCGCGACAACTGCCTCGGCGTGCCGCCGAACCCGTACAAGCAGAACAAGAAGACCAAGAAGAACAGGAAGAAGGCCGCTCCACGGGCCAGCCGGACCGCGGTCTCCACACCTGGCCCGCAGCAGCTGGTATCCCCGCTAGGTAAGCCCGACGCGGCGCACATCCCTCTCGGAAAGGCAGCATGACCCGCTCCATCGCCTGGTCCCTCGGTGCCGTCCCCGACTTCACCTTTTTCCTCGCCCTCGGCGTCTCCGCCACAGCCGTGGCGGTGGCCCTGTCCGCCTGGGTACCGCGCCACCGGCAGACGCGCCCGAAGAAACGTCTCGGCAGCCCGGCGGTCAAGGTCGCCGCGCTCGCCGCGCTCGGCTGCACCGCCTACAGCGCGGACACCAGTTGGCGGTTCGCCGCCGACTACCTCGACATGGCCGGCACCGCCGAGCGGGTCGGCATGTTCGCCGCCGCCGAGTTGGCATTGTTCGCGACCGCGCTGATGGCGCGGCAGAACCTGGCCACCCTGGGCGCGCCCGGTCTGCCGGGCAGCCTGGTATGGGCCATCACGGCAGTGCAGGTAATCCCGGCCTACGCCGAGAGCGGCCCCGTCGGAGGCACTGTCCGCGCCTTCGTCGGACCGATCATGGCGGCGATGCTGTGGCACCTGGCCATGGGCATCGAACTGCGCCTGCGTACCCCTGGCGCCGCTTCCAACGGTCTGATCGCCTCGCTGGGACGTGAAGCACGTGAGCGGCTGCTGTCCCGCCTGGGGATCGCCGTCCGGGATCGCGATGCCGCGCAGATCACCCGCGACCGGGCCACCGACCGCGCCGTGTCGCTCGCTGCCCGACTCGCCGAACGCACCCCCGAACAGCAACAGGGTCGACGTGGGCGTCGGCTCACGCGACGGCTGTCGAGGGCGATCGGCCGGGCCTCGGTCGGAACGGATCCCGCCCAGCGCGACAAGCTGCTCGGCCAACTCGCCGCGCGTCGGAACGCGCTCGCGCTCGCCACGGTCCCCCTGTCCTCCCCCTGGTCCCCGCAGCAGGCCAGCACGACGGTGACGGTCCCCGCGCCGTCGTCCCGGAACACCACGGTCCCCGACGACGGTCCGGCCACGGCCTCGAAGTCCGTCGGGGACCGGGGACCGCGCCCCGAAAAGGGATTGGTCCCCGAAATCGGGGACCGCGGAACCGGGGCCGGGGACCGTGGCATGGGGACCGACGCTCCCGGGGACCGGGACGAGGGGACCGGGGCGGTCAAACCACAGCCCCCGCAGCCACTCACCGGGGACGGGGGGACCGGCCTCACTGAGGGCGAAGTACCTGCTCAGAACGCCCAAAGGGACCGGGGACCGAGCGGTCACGAGTCGGGGACCGACACCGGGGACCGGGCACCCAGCACCCCTGGCACGGGGACCGACACCACCGGGGACCGGGGACCCGAGATGCCCGTACGTCGGCAGTCACCCACGAAGACCAAGAGCAAGGGAAAGCGCGGTAGCCGGTCCCGCAGCCCTAGGAAGCAGCGCCCGCCGCGTGAACCGGGGCAGTCCGTGGACCAGCTCGTCCAGCAGGTACGCCCTCACGTACCGGCCCTGCTCTCGCGGGACGGCAACGAGAGCGTCACCCGGGTCCAGCTGCGGGAGATCCTCCGCCGCGAAGACCTCAAGGGCGTCCGAAACGACCGAATCGGCCTCGTCCTCCAGCAACTGCGGACCGAGGCCGACAACGCACCGACCAGGAGAACCACCCGATGAAGACCTGCCATCAGTTCGCCAGCCTCCGCCACGAGTACGAGCGGGAGATCGGCTACCTGCACGCCCACTCGGAACTGCATGCCGGATCTCCGGCGGCGAAGTCCAGCGCGACGCAGGCCAAGTCGACCAAGGCCCGGATGGCCCGGGCTCTCAGTGGCCACGTCGGGCGCTGCCCCGAGTGCGGGTAACCCGCAAAGCAGCAGGTCAAAGCACTATGGGCTGCGGTGACCCGGTCATCGGCCGGGCCACCGCCCACATCGGGAGGCACCCGTGATTCCCCATCCCCACCATCCGCCCGCGCACGCTGAGGCGAACGCCTGGGCGGAAGTCCTGGTCCGCCGAGGGCTTCTGCATGCCGCAGTGCTCGTCCCGACCTGCCAGTGGCTCGTCCAGCACAGGGCCGACGGACCCGTCCACGTACTCGACGGCCCGTCCGACATCGTCGAATTGGCCGCCGCCATCCAGCACCGCATCCGCACTAGGCCGGACACCCGATGACGACTTCGAACACAAACCGCACCGCCCTGGCAGCTGTTGTCGACTCCAACTCGGTCTCTGGGCGAGCAAGTTGGGGCGGAAGCGTAGCTTCCGCCAACCCCACCCCCAAGGGGGCGGGAGAGGACCTGCACCAGGGGGCGCAGGTCCTTCAGGCTTCGACCGAGGGCGGATCGAAGCCTGGACAGGAGGAGAAGCCCACCGAGCGTCGCAACCACCGCAAGCGCGCTGACCGTGCCCGTCAGCGTCCGCGTCAGCCGCGCGAGAAGAAGCGCCTGCACCAGCCCAACACCCGTTTCAACGAAGAAGAGTTCGTGTCGATCAAGTCCGCCGCCGCCCGGTGCAACCTGTCCGTCGCCGGATTCCTCGCCCGATCCGCGCTCGCCGCCGCACGCGACCTCGACCGCACCAGCGCCGAGATCGCCGACGAACGTGAAGTGATCACCGCCCTGTTCGACAGCCGCCGCAAGCTCGGCTGGGCCGGCAGCAACCTCAACCAGGCGGTCAAGACTCTCAACTCCGGTGCCGAGGCGCCCCAGCTGGGGGCAGCGATCGCCGCCGTCCACCGCGCCGCGGAGAGCGTCCGCGAAGCCTCCGCGCGGCTGATCGAACAGCGCGCCACGTGATCCCCAGCGTCAACAAGTCCGGCTCCCGGACGATCGGCCTGCTCGCCTACCTCTACGGCCCGGGCAAAGCCGAGGAGCACATCGACCCGCATCTCGTGGCCTCCTTCGACGGCATGTCCCCCGACCCCGGCCGCGACCCGCACGCCACCCTCAAGGACCTCCAACTCCTTCTCGACCAGCCCGTGATGGCCCTGCCGCAGCACGCGCGCCCGGCCAAGCACGTCTGGCACACCTCCGTACGCGCGACGGCGGACGACCGGGTCCTGTCCGACGAGGAGTGGGGCGAGATCGCCCGGCGGATCGTGACCGCCACCGGCATCGACCCGGGTGACGGGCAGCCCGGCTGCCGCTGGGCCGCCGTACGCCACGCGGACGACCACATCCACATCGTCGCCACCTTGGTGTGCGAGGACGGCAGCCGCCCCGACGACTTCCGCTCGGGCAAACGCGCCCAGGCCGAGTGCCGCCTGATCGAGAGGGCACTCGGGCTCCACCAGGTCGAACCTGGCGACGGCACCGCCGCCCAGCGGCCCACCAGCGCCGAACGCCACAAAGCCGAGCGCCAGGGCCGCCAGCGCACGGCGCGGGAGGAACTGCGCGAGACCGTACGGCGAGCGGTGGCCGGCGCGACGAGCGAGGAGGAGTTCTTCGACCGGCTGGCCGCCGCCGGCCTTCTGATCCGCAAGCGGGCCGCCCCCTCCGGGGACCTGCTCGGCTACAAGGTCGCGCTGCCCGACGACCGCAACAAGGACGACGAGCCCGTCTTCTACCCCGGCGCGCGCCTCGCACCGGACCTGTCCCTGCCCCGGATCCGGGAACGCTGGTCCACCGGCCGCCACGACCAGGACGCCGTACCAGCCGGTCCGAAGGAGCGTACGGCGCCGGGCGGGCCGTCAGCTGCCCGTCGGCGCACTGCCTCAGCGGCCTGGCAGGCCGTACTCGTCATCGAGCACGGCGACGACGCGGTCGCCGCCGCCCACATCGCCTCCGCCGGCGAGATCCTGGACGCCCTGGCGAAGACGTCCGCCGCCCACACACGGGCCCAACTGCGCGAGGCCGCCTTCGTGTTCGAGCGTGCCTCCCGTTCCCACGTCCGGGCCGAGCGCGGGCACGACCGGGCGCTGCGGCAGGCCGCCCGCGACCTCGTCCGCAGCGGCCCCGCCCTCGGCCGGGGCGAGGACGGCGCGACGACTGCGATGGCGATCGACATGCTGTTCTTCCTCATCACCGCAGCCGCCCACTGGCACGCGAAGAAGGGCCACGCCCAGCAGGCCGCCGCCGCCCACCAGGCCGCTGAACATCTGCGCGCCGCTTACCAGTTGGCTGCCACCCAGCCGCTCGGTGCCCTCTACCAGCGCGGCCGGCACCTGGGGCGGCCCCTCCTCCAGCGGCAGACGACGGTACTGCGCGAAGCCCTGCCGGAGCTGGCGGAGCAGATCCTCGCCGAGCCCGGCTGGTACGCGCTCGCCGCCACCCTTACCGACGCCGAAGCCGCCGGCCACGATCCCGCCGCACTCCTGGCCGACGCCACCGCGCGGCGGGAACTCGGCACGGCCAAATCCGTCAGCGACGTCCTGGTCTGGCGCCTGCGCCGGGCCGCGGGCCTGCCCGCCGACACCAGCAGCATGGTGGGCGGCGCCCCTCACCAGGATGAGTCCGCGCGCCGTACGGGGCGGCAGGCACCACGGAGGTCCGGGCCCCGGCGAGGCCGGGCGTGACTGTGGGATTTGTGAATTGAAGCAGGCCGGGGACTTGGGGCACGATCATGACGGTGCTGGACGAGACGAGGGAGAGCAGCGGGTTGTTTGAACGAATACGCCGCCGACGCGGAGCGGACATCGAGGAGATGCACCGTGTCCACGGTGGGATGTGGGCAGGGCTGGAGAGCCGGGTGCCGCCGGAAGTGGAACGAATCCGGGCCGCGATAGCAGCGGAGGAGTCGGCCGCAGTGGTGGACGACTTCCTTCCGCCGGATCTGCGGGTTCCGAGCCATGACCAGCTTGCCGGGCGGATGATGACCTGGCCCCAGCCACTCGTCGTCGACGGCGAGATGGCCGAGTGCGGCGCCTGCGGGGCATACCGGGACTGGCTCGTCCTCTCGACCTGCGACGAGATTTGGCTGCGCTGCCGGGCCGGACACCAGCAGCACGAGACGCGTCTCGACACCGCCTGGTACAACCGGCACGCCCGACCGGCCGACGCGACGCACGACACATTCGAGGACTGCCTGCGCCACCTCGGGCACTGACCCCCACTCCTACCACCCCGCCGGGCCTTCTGGCCGGTACTGACCACCCGTCACCCAGCACCAAGGGGTCAGTTCCGCATGCGCGTTCGCGTCACCACCGCCCTCGGCATCGTCGCCGCCACAGCCCTCGGGCTGTACGCCTGCTCCACCGACACCAGCGAGCCGAAGCCCACCGCCCCGTCCTCCATCCGCACCGGGAGACCCGCGATAGACGCCGGCACGGCCACCGATACCCCGCTGTCGTCGGCCACGCTGGCCTCCCGCCTGCTCAGCGAGCAGGATCTCGGCAGCGGCTACGCCCCCAAACCGGAAAACTCCTCCTCCCAACACGACGACGTGACCGTCCTGGGCTGCCCCGCCCTCAACGACCTGGGCGGCGACGCGGCCACCGGAGGAACGCTCGTCTTCCCCCACCGCGCGAAGGCCGCCTTCACCTACGCCGGCAGCAGCAACTCGGAGGTCACCGAGGAGCTGTACAGCGACATCCCCGGCAAGCTGTCCGCCGGCACCGACCGGATCTTCGACGCTATGGCCGGATGCCCGCAGTACCAAGTCCTCGTCGGCGGCACCGCGATCGACGTGACCACGCAGGCGGTGACCGCACCCCACCTCGGCCAGGAGCGGTGGAGCCAGCTCCTGGCCTTCTCCACCGGCGGAGCGGACACCGTGGTGAAGCAGACCGCGATCCGCAACGGCATCCTGCTACTGGTGGTCTCCGGCTCACCGGCCCTCGTCGACCGGCACCTCGACCAGGCCCTCAGCAAGGCGGCAACACCCCGCTGACCGCCCACCCGACCTCACAGCGCCCCAGAAACTGCCCGCACGGCCCGGGGCGCTGTGAGGTGTCACCGCTCTTCGGTGACTGCGCTTGCCGGGGAGCGGTACAGCACAAGGGCCCTGCCTTCCAGAAACGGGAGGCAGGGCCCTTGTGCTCCGAAGGTGCGTCAGCACTCAGCCGGCCGGGGCGCGTAGAAGCCGGTCCCGGGTGCTCTCGGGCAGCACTCGGCGCAGGACCGGGGCCGTGGAGCTGAGGGAGCCGGCGAACGCGGCGACGAGGTCGTGCGGCACGCTGCCGCTGAACGACGCCGCCCACAGGCACGGCGCGCCGAGCACCGGTTCGGCCCACGTCTGCCATCCGGCCCGGCCCACCTCGTGGACACCGGCATCGAGGACGCGCGGGTCGGCGTCCTGGATGAGGGGCGGCACTTCGCCGAGGGTGAGGTGCGAGGTGAACGTCGGGTCCATCGCGCCGGTGTCGGGCCGGTCGATGTCGCGGAGCCAGCCGTGTGCGGTGACCGCGTCGAGGACGAGCTCGGGCACGGCGAACTGCTCGGCGGGCTGGTCTCGGGCGTCGAGGGCGAAGAGGAAGTCGACGATGACCTCTCCGGGGACGTCGGGGGTGAAGTACGCGGACCACTGAGCGAGCGGGCTGGCGGTGTCCGCTCGGGCGGACACATGCCAGGCGATCGGCAGCTCCCCCAGGTAGAACGGCTCGTCCGCGAGGACCCACTGGGCCCAGCGCAGGGTGTCGGGGCTGAGGTGCAGGACGGTGGAGCGCAGGACCTGCCGGTCTTCCGGCACCTCGTCCGGCTCACGTCGTCCGCGGAGGATCGTCAGGCTTGTCCAGCCGAGGCCGGTGAGCGTGTCGGCGACGGAGTCGTAGAGCCGTCCGTCGTCGCCGGCAAGGTGGCGGGGACCGACCCAGTACGCGCCCTGGGCCTTGTTCGGGGTGGACGGGTCGAAGGGGAAGTCGGGGTTCAGGGGCGCTCCAACGGCTGGTGGGCAATGTACTTTCCGCCGGCGCTGCGGCGGGGGCGGCGCGGGGGCGCCTGGACGGGGCCCTGCCAGGCCAGCAGGACGGCGACCTCGGGCGGCAGATGGCCGAGCTGGGGGTCCGCGTCCCGGCCCTCCGCGAGATAGACGACCGCTTGTCCGGTCGCGTCCGCTGCCTGGACCACCTGTTCGAGGCGGTGTTCCATCGGGAAGAACGGATTCATCGCCTGCCGCACCGGAGCACTCGGGTCGCAGACGGACAACTGGTCGATGAGATCGCTGACGGTCATCTCCGAACGGGTCACGGATAGCCTCCATGAGTGAGGGAAACGGTGGACGATGGAGTGGTCGGGTGGTCGGCAGACAGCCAGCCGCCCGCCAAGCCAGAACTACCTTTGAGCGCCTGTGCGGTCATGCGCGACGTAGGATCTCCAGCACGCGCGCCACGGCGGCGGCGACCATGTCAGCCGGCGTCCCGATGTCGAACGACGTCTGGTAGCCACGCACCCTGGCTGTGCCATTGACGGCGATCTTCCATCCCTCGCCGTCCGTGCCGGGGCGGCCGAGCGGGAACCAGCCGAGGTAGAAGCGGCCGTCCTTCGAGCTGACGTGCACGTCCGCACGGTCGTCCACAATCAGGTGGAATTCCTCCGCCGAGAACTGGTCCATGACCAGCGTGGGCTGGCCGGGGCCGAGCTGCCATTCGCGAAGCCGCAGGGCTTCGACGGTGGCGGAGAAACCGGGGCCCACCGGCGCTACGGCCACAGGCAATAACCTCTCTGACCTGGGTTTTACAAGGTCGTCTACGTTGACATGGTTTCGCGCACGTTCGCCAGTCTTTCCGCGATCTTTCCTGTCTGCCCCCGGCGAACTGCTGTCCTTTGTCATCCAATCGAGGCGTTTGACAACGAAACCAGTCGTTTCGGCTTATTTGACAGTGAACCTAGTCGTGCGGGGTGAGCACGCTGGGGTGTTGGATGGCCGTACCGGCTGGGGCGGACGGGGCCGTGCCGTACGTCGAGGTGTCGTGCATGGATGGCTGGCGCGAGCGTCGACGGCGTCCGATGTTGGACTGCGTGTCGGTCAGGTTCGAGGACGCAGTTCCGGTACGGCCGTCTCGGTGGCCTCCGGGCGGGCGCCATTTCCCGGGCTGGTACTGGGCGACGACGACCGGGCAGCATGTCGGCTTTGAGTCGTGGCTGGAGCGGGACCATCTCGTGCTCAGGATTTCGATCCCGCTGTGGTGGGTATCGCGTCCCAGCCGTTCTGGCTGCACTGGCACGGAGGTTCGCGTGAGCGTCGGCATGCTCCGGACTTCTTTGTGCGCCGGGCGGATGGCTCGGCCGTGGTCGTCGATGTCCGCGCCGACGATTGGATCGCGCCGCGGGATGCCGAAGCGTTCGAAGTGACGCGCCGGGCCTGCGTCGATGCTGGGTGGGACTTCGAGCGGGTGGGGACGCCGGAGGCGGTGCTGCTGGCGAACGTGCGGTGGTTGTCGCGCTACCGTCATCCCCGCTGTCGGCAGGGTCCGGTCGCTGCCCGGCTGATGGACGTCTTCTCGCAACCGGGGCCGCTGATGCCCGGGGCCGATGCGGCAGGCGACCGGCTCGCGACGCTGCCCGTGCTGTTCCACCTGCTGTGGAGGCAGGAATTGTCCGCCGAGGGGACAGCGGTCGAACTGCAGGGCCCGCGCACGGTCGTGCGCCTGTCCAGTGAGAGTGCCGGATGAAGGAGAAGCGGCGACGGGTTCCGCCGACTGCCCGGATCGGAGAGTTCCCCAATACAGCCGCTGACCAGGCTCGTTGGTGGGAGGACCACATCTGGGAGGTGCTGCACGGTCTACCGCCGGATGCACCCCAAGGAGCAGTGCCGCGACCGGAGTTCGACCCCAGGCGGCATTCGCTGGCCGAACGCGAGCGAGCCACGGCGGCCGAGCTGACGGCAGCTGGCCATCCGATGACGGCCAGCGGCATCAAGCAGCGGCGCCAGCGATATCACCGCGACGGGCTTGTCGGGCTGGCCGACGGCCGGTCGGCCAAGCAACTGTCGGCCTTCGGACGGATCGCCCCAGCGGTGGTCGAAGCAATGCGGCAGGCGATCGCCGAGACAGCCGATGCCTCCTCAAGGACGGTCCGATTCACCATCTGGCGGACGAAGCAGATCCTGGCGTCCCGTGAGGAGGCCCATGACATCGAGCTACCCACGGAGCGCACGCTTTACCGGCTCTTCGCCAAGCTGGCTGTCGGCACACACGCGACCGGCTCGGCGACCACTCGCCGCTCGCTGCATGCACGTCCGGCCGGCCCGTTCGGGGAAGTGCCGGCCGTCGCCCCGGGCGAGTTGATGCAGATCGACTCCAGTCCGCTGGATGTCCTCGTGCGGCTGGACAACGGCATCGCGGAGAAGGTCGAGTTGACCGCACTCGTCGACATCGCCTCCAGGTCGATCACTGCGGCGGTCCTGCGGCCCACGACGAAGGCAGCCGACGCCTCCGCCCTCATGGCCCGCAGCATCACACCAGAGACAGTGCGTCCGGGCTGGCCAGAGGCGCTGCGGATGTCCCAGTCGGCGCTGCCCCACGAGCGGCTGCTGGCCCGGACGAGCGGCTGGAGCACGCGGCGGCAAGATCGGTGATCATTCCGGAGACGATCGTCTGCGACCACGGCAAGGTCTTCATCTCGCACAACTTCCGTGCCTCCTGCCGCTTCTTGGGCGTCACGCTGCAGCCGACACACAAGGCGTCCCCCTTCGAGAAGAGTGTGATCGAGAAGACCCTGGGTTCGGTGTCAACGCTGTTCGCGCAGTTTGTCGCCGGTTACACCGGCCGGTGGGTGGACCGTCGCGGCCAGCGCTTGGAGGACGGACCGTTGTGGTCGCTGCCCGAGCTGCAGGAACTGCTGGACGAATGGATCGTCGCCGTCTGGCAGAACCGGCCGCATGACGCCCTGCGAGATCCCAGCGCTCCGAAGCGGACTTACTCGCCGAACGAGGAGTACGCGATGCTGCTGGAGTCGTGCGGCTACGTTCCGGCCCCCGTTGAGCGGTGAGGACTACATCGAGTTGCTGCCGGGAAAGGTGGCAGGCGATCAACGCCTACGGGATCCGGATGAACCACCGCACCTACGACAGTCCGGAGTTGAACCCGCTGCGCCGTCGGCGCTCCGGGGGCGCGGAGAAGAAGGGTTTGTGGGAGGTCCACTACGACTCTTACGACGTCTCCCGGATCTGGTACGCGACCGCCGCGGCGAGAGGGACCGGTGGATCACCGTGTTCTGGCGGCACCTGCACCGCGTCGGCGTCCCGTTCGGCGAACTGGCCTGGGACCACGCCCGTCAGCAGGCCCCGAGGAATGGGAACGAGGCACAGATCGCGGACGCGGCAGCCGCGCTACTCAAACGCGCCCACGACGGCCCCCGGACGAGGAGGGCCCTCCGGCGAAGCGGTCCCGGCGGGATCGCCGGATCGCCGCCCGCACCCGGGCGACCGCCCCAGGGCGGGAGATTCCCGATCCGCCGGCCGACAGCGAGCCGATGGATGAGGGCAAGGACACCTCGTTGGCCGAGGTCGTCCGGCTGAGACTGTTCGACCCGTTGGCTGACCCCTGGAGGCGCTCGTGACCATCTCCAAGCCGGCGGCACGCCGCCCCGTATCGCGGGCGGCTGACACCGAGGCCGGGCGGCAGCTGAACACCCTGGCCGGGTGGCGGAGGTTCATCGACGGGCCACCCGCACCCCCGGCTTTGTCGTCCCGGAGGGCTTGGCAGCGGATGTCGGTGTCCGAGCGGGGCCTCTACGACGAGGACCGCGTTGACCATCACGCCCGCATGCTCACGGTCGCCACCTCGTTCGTCAGAAGACGGCGATCTGCGGCCGACGGCTGGTCCTGCTCAACCGCCACGCGATCAGCGCCCGCCGCGGGCTGATCGTTTCCGGCCCTGCGGGAACCGGCAAGACCATCGCCATCACCCAGTTAGGGCGCTCCCACGAACTCCTTGACCGGGCCCGGCACCCACATGTCACGGACCGCATCCCGGTCGTCTACGTCACCGTCCCGCCTGCCGCGACCGCCCGCATGATCGCGACCGAGTTCGCTCGCTTCCTGGGCCTGCCAGTGCGGGCACGTTCGAACATCACCGACATCATCGAGGCCGTGGTCGGTGTCTGCACCGACACCCGCACCGGGCTGGTGCTGGTCGACGAACTGCACAACATCTCACTCGCCAGTCGCCACGGCGCCGAAGTCGCCGACACGCTCAAGTACTTCTCCGAGCGCCTGGCCGCCACCTTCGTCTATGCCGGCATCGACATCGCCGAATCCGGCCTGCTGTCCGGGACACGGGGCGCCCAGATCGCCGGCCGCTTCACCCTGATCCCCTCCCGCCCCTTCCCCTACAACAGCGAATGGAAGGGCCTGGTCGCTGCCATGGAGGACACCCTGCGGCTGCACGACCACCACCCCGGGCACACTCACGGGCCTGGACCGCTTCCTGCACGACCAATCCGGCGGCATGATCGGATCCCTCTCCCACGCCATCCGCGGAGCCGCGGTCGACGCCATCCTCACCGGCACCGAGAAGATCACCAAGAAGAGCCTCCAGGCCATTCCGCTCGACCACACCGCCCACACCACGGCGTCGCTGGCCACGAAGACCGCCACGTTCCGATGAACAGCGAGCTACCGCCCCGGTTCTCACCGCTGCCGGTCCGACTCCGTCCCTGTCTCGGAGAGTCCTCCAACTCCTACATCCGGCGTCCGGCCCGCGCCAACCATCTCAAGCCCAGCTTCCTGCACTGCTACCTCTGCGGCCCACCACAGTGGTTCGGCAAGCCGCTCCTCGAAAACCTCGCCACGGCCGCAGGGCACTCGCCTGAAGTACTCGAACGTGCCCTTGCTGACGCCGACGCCCTGGGCGGCAAGAACAGACCACGCCGCCGCCCAAGAAGAATCCCTTCACCCGGCGCCGGGGCCTGGCCCAACGCATCGCCCAAAAAGCCTCAAAGGCACCCAGATCCACACGCTCGCCAAGCGCTACAACCTCCGCTGCCGGGATGTCCGGTTCGCCCTGGAGATCCCACGCCTCACCACCGCAGAGGCAGGTCCGCTGACCGATCCCATCACAGGCGAACTCGCCGACCTGATCGAGAGCATGATCAGCAGAAGGCTCAACGGAAGGCAGATCTGGACCGAACTCCTGGACCACCACGACTACCTGATCACATACGACTCCATCCGCCACTACATCAGATACGCACGACGCCGAAGGCGCCCGGCATCAGGAGATAACTGTCAATAACCGGGACACCGGAAAACAAAGTGGTCACGCATACCTGGTGAACCTAGTGTCCTGAGTCGTTAATTCGTGTGCAGTAGGCGGCGAGGATGTCGTCGGCGCTCTTCGTCCAGACGAACGGCTTGGGGTTCTTGTTCCACTCGTTGATCCAGCCGCGGATGTCCCGTTCGAGTTCGACGACGCTGCGGTGGGCCGAGCGGCGGAGTTTGCGGCAGGTCAGCTCGGCGAACCAGCGCTCGACGAGGTTGAGCCAGGACGCCGAGGTGGGGGTGAAGTGCAGGTGGAAGCGGGGGTGACGTAGCAGCCACTTCTTGACCGGCTCGGTCTTGTGGGTCGCGTAGTTGTCCAGGACCAGGTGGAGTTCGAGGTGCTGGGGGACGGCGGCGTCGATGACCTTCAGGAAGCGGAGGAACTCCTGGTGGCGGTGGCGGCGGTAGTGCTGGGCGATGACCGAGCCGGAGGCGATGTCCAGGGCGGCGAACAGACTGGTCGTGCCGTGCCGGACGTAGTCATGGGTCATCTTCGCCGGCGTGGTCGGCGCCATCGGGAGCACGGGCTGGGTCCGGTCCAGGGCTTGTATCTGCGACTTCTCGTCCACCGCCAGGACCAGGGCGTTCTCGGGCGGGGCAAGGTAAATACCCACCACGTCACGGACCTTGCTCACGAACTGCGGGTCGGTCGACAGCTTCCACGTCTCCACGATGTGCGGCTTGAGACCGAACGCCCGCCAGATCCGCGAGACGGCCGACTGCGACATTCCCGCCGCCCCGGCCATCGAACGCGTCGACCAGTGCGAATCACCCGTCGGTGGCGCCTGGTCAAGGGTCCTGGCGACCAGGGCTTCGACCTGCTCGTCCGTGATCTTCCGCGGCGCCCCCGAACGCGGGCGGTCCACCAGGCCCTCCAGCCGGTCGGCGGCAAACCGGGACCGCCACTTACGCACCGTCTCCCGCGAGACACCCAAGTCGTCCGCGACCTGTGCGTTCGACAGGCCCTCCGCGCACGCCAGCACGATCCTCGACCTCAGCACCAGTGCCTGAGACGCGGTCTGCTTGCGCAACCAGCCTCGCAGGACCCGGCGTTCGTGATCGGACAACGCCAACGACAACGGCTTCGGACCCGGCATCACCCCACCCTACAATCGCCCATGAACTTACGACTCAGGACACTAGGGCAAATGAGCGTCGCGGTCACAAGGTACCGCCCTGGCGCGTAATCGTTCCTCAGAGCGATTAAGTCTTGACCGTCTATCTTCAGTGAGGCTTCAGTGATGCGCGCACCCACGCGTGTTGCGTGTCATCTGAAGGGAACTGTCATGCTGCAGTACCGAAAGAGACGCTGGTCTGTGATCGCAGCGACAATCGTGGCTTTCGCTGCGTTCGCTGGTGCGGCACCGGCTGGCGCGGTAACGGACAGCCAGGACAGCAACAGTAGATCCGCTGGTGTTTCGGAATTAGCCCCTCTGATCCCGGAAACTACACCGGGCTCCGACGAACCTTCGAGGGAACCTGGCGCAAGCCGGCTCGCCGCCACAAGCGAGATCTGCACCGCGTCCGATGAGAACGGCCGGGGCTCCTGCATCGAGTACAACAATGCCGACACCATACCGGGCCTGCCCAGCGGCGAAGCCAACTCGAAACTCGCGGCAGTTCCTCCACCTCAGTGGTGCGAAGACGCCCAGGGCGTCGTGTATGCCACGCGCACTCAAGCCTGCCGCATCGACGGGGTCCTCTACTACACGTGGGTCGAGCGCAACGGCGTCCGGACTACTACAGGTGAGGCCAATCTCCTCCTCATCAACTACAGCTATGGCAGCACCAGCGAGTCCCGCATAGCCCATCAGCTCGACGTCACAGCCTTCAGCGGCTGGGGCGACGCGCTCAAGGGTTCCTACAGTGGCACGGCTCGAGTCGGGGCTTCCTGCACCAAGGAGAGCGGTTCATTCCCCGCCAAGCCGATCCAGCCGCTGAGCCAGTGGTACACCGGCGAGGCGTTCTACGACTCGACTGCAACAGCCGCCGGCGCCAAAGGCGACTGCTACACAGGGTGGAATCTGACCTTCACGAACCCGGGCTACACCTCGTCGACGTACGTCGTCCCCGTCTTCGCCGAGTTCCGGTGCGACAACAACACCCCCGCCAGGACCGATCCCGGCTGCGTGGTGGATTGGTACGCCTCGGCCGTCTACTACAGCCAGGCCACCAACCCTCAACTGGCCTCGCACGTCTCCCGTGCCCAAGCCTCGGGACTGCCTGGTGCGACCTTCGAAGCTCCTCTGACGCGCACCACCGATCCGGCCGTCAACCAGGCCAACCGAGACAAAGCATGCGGTGACGCACCCAGCGTCACCGGCAAAGAATGCGACGAATACCCCGTCGCCAGCTCCAAACAGGGCCTCTCAGCCGGCGGCACACGCCGCACCTTCGATGGATGCGGGTTCTCTGGTATCCCAGCCGGGCAGGGCCCCACCGGGGTCAGCGTATGCATGATCCCCGCCGCAGAGAATCACTCGCAGGGCGGACTCCACTCAGCCCTGTACCGGGGTGAACGCGTCCTTCAAGACGACCCGTTCCGTGTAATCGTGATCCCCTAACACCGCAGGCGGGGCGTCACGCCACGCACCCAGGCGCCGGGAACGGAGCGGCCCCTTCCCAGCCGTCCCGGCGCCACACACGGGCACAACCGGCTCCAGCGAAGCTAACCTGAAGCGGAAGGAGGATCCATGAACACCCCCTGGCACGACGTCTTCGTATCGGAAGGCACCTTCGGGCTGCTCGATAACGGCGATATCCCCGTACATTCCGCTGACTGGTCCAACGGCCTCATCGCGCCGATGCTGCAAGGGGGCGCCCTAGTTCGCACAGGCATCCAGACTGGATACGTCCGCGTATGCGCCCGCACCGAGAGGGAACCAACCGAAGACATCGACGAGTCACGGCCCTGGGAAGAGATCGTGGAGGCAACCGTCACCGCTCCCCACAATCTTCTCCGACTCGAATCCCTGGACTTCGGGCCCCCTGCCCCGGGCACTCTCCTGACGACTGCGGATTGTTTCCAGTACCGCGTCCGAGTGCACGCCCTAGGCAGGGACGTCGCCCAGAGCAACACCACTCCAGTACCCCCGGAGGAGTATCTGCTGTTGGCATGGCCCTCCGAGCCAGCTCCCACTCACACCCTGCGCACGAGTAGCCGCCTCGAAGAGGAGGAACAAGCCGAGGCTGCCAACCCCCATCCTCCACGCCTGGCTCCGGACGAACCGAGTGAGGCGACAGCGGAGCGAGAGATCCGTGCTCAACTCGACGATGCACTGCGCAGGAGTCGCAAGAAGCAGTAGCGGAGTGGCGGCTTCGCGCAGTCCGCCCCGGATCCCACCGTCCGCTCGAAAGCGTCCATGTTCACCCCTAATCTCTGCTCGACGAGTGCCTCCCTCCGCGCGAATGAGCAGCAGCGCGTCAGCGCCGCTTCACCGCCTACTGAGCGCCTTCCGCGCGCATCCTTGGGCGACCCCAGGTACGGCGCCTCACGCAGCGCCTGTGCGACCTTTACGTCGATGACTTCATTGACATTCAACTCAGTCGGGCCAGGTCAGCGCGCTGCGAACGACTAACTTCGCTGTCAAAGGACAACTGCCGCCCTGTCTCATCGACGTTAGTCTTTCTCGCGCCGAGGACCTTGCTGAACTGGATTCAGGGAGGCACATGCGGGCAAGAGCGGCGTGTTCTGGTGAGCGTTCCCTCGCCAAGCACCGAACCCGTTTACAGCTGGCGGCGCCGAAAGGGCAGCCACGCTCTCCCAGCCGGCGCCTCTTCGGCGCCAACCTTGAGAGCGGTTCTGGCCACCTTCAAGAACAGGTTGTGCTGGCCGTGGTAGGCGCCGGAGAGCCTGGTCCGAGCCGCCATCTGGCGGCCCCGGTCTCTTCGTGCTGTGCCAAGCCAGACTGGTTCTGGGGCATGGTCGTAGAGGAGGGACTGCTGAAGCGCAGTGGCCGTATCGACTACGTCCATTGGAGCGCGGAGTTCGAGTGCAGCGAAGGCCCGCTTCAACCGTTGCGAGTCCAACTCCCGGGCCCGGCGCTCCATCTCGTCCCAGCGTTCGTGGAACGCGTCCTCGTACATGGCTTGATAGTCCTGGTAGACCTGCTCGGCCTGAAGGAGGAATTCTGCACAGAGGGTGGGCAGGAGTTCTCTAATCCATGGGGCATCGGCTTGGTAGCGGGCCGCGCTGGCCTGGCTGCGGCTGGCTATGACTGCACCACCGGCGCCTAGGAGTGCTCCGCCGAACGCCGCTCCCGCAGCGATCAAGCCGAGCAGGACCTCGCTATTCATATGCCCTCCAACTCGTCACGAAGGCCCGGAAGTTACCACGGATGACCATGCTGATCATTTGTGTTTGGGTCGATGCGCGTCACCTCAGTAGTCCGGCGATGTCGAATGCGTCGTGAACCGCGAACGCTTCGCGATATCACGCTTTGGCACGGCGAAGTCGCCGCAGGCCGGGCGTGGTCGAGCGCCAGTTGTCCGACGGGGAGAAGCCGGTGATGTGATGGCGGACCTGGTTGTGCCAGACGTCGAATTCCATGACCCAGGACTCGGCCAGGTCATCCACGACGATCAGTGCGGGGTGGGTACCGGCGGTGGGCGGTACAGGGGTACGGCCACTGGAACTGGGCATTCTCCGAACAAGGGGTCGGCATGGAAGGCCTGGCTGTCACCATGTGTTCCACGAGCGCACCGGTCGCGTGGTATTCGGCGGGCACCTGCTGTAGGAGGCCGTCCAGCTCGATCACGATGGTGCGGTGGCGCTTTCCCGTCCGCCCGTGGGGCGGCTCCCAGGTCACCGGGTCACGGCCAGGTGCGAGGTGAGCGGGATGTCGTAGCGCATCCGAGAACGCATGGCGGCAGCGGTATGGGGCCTGCCGGAACCGAGAGCGCGGTATCCGTCAAAGATCCAGCCGGTCACTTCCAGGAAGGTGCCACGGCCCGTGCTGATGTCCAGTTCCGTGTTGAGGAAGGCAGGCCGCTTGGCCACCGCGAAGCCCTGCCAGGCGCGGTCCCAGCGGAACAGCGTGCCGAACTCCGGGTCGTCCCAGACCAGGAGGCGGGTGCGCGCGTGGGCGGCTCGGCAGTCGAGGATCCACAGGTCTGTGTGGGCCTCCCTGCCAGCGACTTCCATCGAGGCAAGCGGATGGGCCTGGATTTCTGCCCGCTTGCCGCAGCGCAGCAGGCAGTCCGCTCTGCGGTTCCCGAGCGGGATCTCGGTGGCCACCCCAGTCCTTGACTTCTTTGTGCCACGTGGACTCGGTCACAGGGCGCCCGCGTACCGGAGGAGTTCGGCGTCTTCGTCGTCCAGGCCAAGGGCCTGGGCTCCGACCTCGGCAAGGTAGTCGGCGAGGTTGAAGATGCCGGGGATGCTGTCGATGCCGACGACGAGCCGGTCGTAGCGCTTGAACAGGGCGAGGATGCGGTTTCCGCGGGCCCTGTGCTCCTTGGCTCCTTGGGCGGATTCCTTGGCCGCACTCTCAAGCCGGTCCGCTTCCATGAAGTCCCGCTCGGCAAGAGGAGGCAAGCCTTCCATGATGCGGTCGAGGTCTTCCAGCACAAGTTGCTGGGCCGACTTCTCCGTCAGCTCGCCGCCCTCACCGATCAGAACCTTCGCCACGACCCTTTCGTCGTCAGATCCAGCACCGTGCGGGCCGGGAACCGCAGCGTCGCCAGGGCCTGATGCTCCGGTCCCGCAGTTCGGAACCATGCCGGTGGTGCCGCCCTGTGTGGGTCCGGCCGGACCAGCGAGAGCGGCGATACGAAGTTCCTTGCAGACCTTGTTGAACGACGTGGTGCACATCGATTTCACGGCGCGGTCAAACACCGGACGGAATTCCGTAGAGAGCACGTTGATCTTCGACCGGACGACGCTTTGCATCCGAGCGAGCTGCTCGACTTCGCTCCCGCCCTGGCGGATGCACCGCAGTGCCTCCCGGTCGAGGACGTCGCGTACGGCGTTGGGGTAGCGGCCAGCGGCATTGGGGATAGGCACGGATTTCTACTTTCCGGAGAGGAGTCGGATCGTGCGGGGGCGCTTGTCCAGGACGCGGCCGGCCCAGGAGGTGACGGAGTCACGGATGGATTCGACGGACTGCCACACGTCGGGGTCGTCCACGTGTGCGAAATCGTCGGGACCCAGCAGGAGGATTTCCCTGCACTTGTGGGCGAGGCCGAAGTAGCGGATGGTCCAGTCGGCACGCGGATCGCGTTCGTTGTCGCCGATCAGCTCGTTGACCAGTTCTACGTCCGGATCCGGCACGGGGCGCATCTGCTCGCGCACGTACCGGGCGACCTCCTGGTCCTGGAGGACCTCACGCACGGTCGGCTCCCGCAGGATGGACAGAACGGCTTCCGGGTTTTTGGTCAGTTCCGCGACGACGGCCTCCCGTACTCCTGCACGGCGGAGCTGTGCGACGATCTCGCCCGGCGTCTCCATGCTGCAGGCCGCTCCGTCCGCCAGGCCCAGGGCCCGGCAGTACTCCCCGGCGTCGAGTACGGCCGGCCATCCCGCCCGCTCGGCGCCGGCGAGCCGCCCGAGCAGCAGTCCGACACGACGCGCGCGCTCGGCCGTGTCGGTTACGCAGGCTGCGACCACGCACTTCCACGGCACGTGGACGGACGACGTGGCGAGACGTTCACGAAGTTCCGCGCCCGCCAACGCCGTGACGCGCTGGTATCGCTCAAGCGTGTCGGCCGCATAGCCGAGTTGGCGTGCCAGCGGTTCCAGAGCGCTGCTCACCGCCAGGCTGGACTGCTCGGCGATCTCGGCACACACGTCGCCGAGTCCGAAGCGCGCCGCAAGCTGCACCCGCGTCGCCTGGACGTCCTGCTCCGCGAACCCTCTCGCGCGTTTGAGTTGATCGTCGGTGTAGCCGGGAACTGCGCTACCGCCCGGCTCGATCCACACGTTCTCCATGGCCAAGGACGGTAGAAGCCCGAACCCTCGGAAATAGCCGCGAGCCACTCGAACGGCCGCGCAGAAAACGGGTCGACGACCAAGATCTCAAAAATGTGCCCTACGGCCGATAACCCCCGAAGTCCGGTTTGACCCGGCCCAGTCGCCGGCCTGAATCTGCCCTGCGTGACAATCCGATCGTCAGGAGAGGCAATGCTCAGCGCAGAGGAGCGGCAGGAGGTGACCGCAGGGTACCCGTCGTTCGTCAATAGGATCCCGGAGCGCGACTGGCCCCATCTCCGGCTCGGTGAGGAGGACCAGCGGCTGATCCAGGGCAAGCGAGGCGAGCACAACCGGCTCGGCCTCGCCGTGCAGCTGACGGTCGTGCGCTTGCTGGGCCGTTTCCAGACCGACATGGAGAGGATCCCGGAGGACCTGGTGCTGCGTGTGGGCGAGCAGCTCGGCATCTCCGACCCTCTCGCCAAGATCATCCTGTACGGGGAGAACGGCGACACCGTTCGAGACCACGTACGAGAGATCAGACGGGAACACGGCTGGACTTCCTTCCTGGAGGGCGAGGCTCAGCTCGTGGCCTGGTTGGAAGACCGGCTGAAGTACTCCACGGACGGCCCGAAGGCGATGACGCTCCAGGCCCTGGTCTGGCTCCGCGAGCAGCGTGTGCTGCTTCCCCGATACTCGACGCTGCGCGACCTGGTGACGCTCTGCCGTAGTAGAGCCGAAGACGCAGTGTCGAAGGAACTCGTCTCCAAAATGAACCCTCACCAGGTCGGCACCATCGACTGGTTGATGGAGGTTCCTCCCGACGGGCGCATCAGTCGTCTGGACGGGCTGCGCCGCGGGGTAGGCGTGCCCTCGTGGGCGAACTTCGTGAAGGCGCTTTCACGCACGGACGAGATCCGCGCTCTCGGGTTCGTTGATGTGGATGTCTCGTCCATCCCCGGCCGCAAGCTGGCGCAGCTAGCCGATCACGCCTTGACCGAGCGGGTACCGCGCCTGAAAGAGCAGACCGGCAAGCGGGCTGCGGTACTTGCGGCCGTCAAGCGCCTGGAGACGAGCGCCCTGGACGACGCCATCGACATGCTCGACAAGCTGATCACCGAGGGCTTCATCGCCAAACCCAAGAGGTGGGCCGACAAGGCCCTAGTCGACGCCTACCCGAGGTTCGCCCCAGCCGGCACCCTGTGCGCACAGGCACTGCTCGCCGTCCTGGAATCCGTGGTGGAGAGCATCGACCACGACAGCGGTGAAATCACCGACCCAGTCACCAACACCGACTCCACGCGCGCCGTACTGGAGACGGTCGCCGACCGGGACACTCTCCTGCGGGCGGCCAAGAATCTCCTGGAGTACATGCCGGCCCGGGACTCCGATACCCATGAGGCCCGTCGTGCCAAGGCACTGGAACGGTTCCGAGACGTACGGACGCTCGTACCCGTCCTTGTCAACAGGGTCCGCTTCGGCGCACGTCCCGCGGGCCAGGCCGCACTGAACGCGCTCCACGCCTTGCCGCCTCTCCTGGATCGTAAGGACGTCCAGCTCGAAGACATCGGCACCACACTGTTGAAAGGTTCCTGGAGACGCCTCGTAGTAGGTGAACCGGAACAGTCCGACGGCGCGGTGGACCTGTACGCATACGCCCTGTGCGTGGTGGAGACCTTCCACCGGCATCTGTGCAAACGAGAGATCTTCGTTCAGGGCTGTTCCCGCTGGGGAGACCTCCTCGCGCGACTCCTGTCAGGCGAGGTCTGGGCGCAAGCCCGGCCCAGCCTGCTCACCAGCTTGGACCTACCCGAAGACCCCAGCGCCTACCTCGACCGCGCTGCCACAACCCTGCACGCCCACCTCGTCAGAGTCGCCTCCCGCATGCCCGAGGGCGCTCAAATGCCACTCGGCAACGGCGACTTGGCCTTGCCGAAGGGACGGCCACCGCGTCCATCGAGCCTGAGTCGGCAAGTGGAGAAGATGCTCCCCAAGGTAGAGCTGCCCCAAGTGGTGCTGAACGTGCTGAGCCGGACCGGCGCGATCGCCGCGTTCACCACCCGCAACGGCAACCCTTCCCCCTACCCGGAATTCGAGCTGTCCGTAGCGGCCGTGATGGTCGCGTACGGCTGCAACATCGGCCTCGAAGCCGTCGCGAACGAAGAAAAGGACGCCCTCAAACTCGACCGCCTCACCAGCATCAGCCGCGAATACTTCCGCCCCGATGTGATCGAGGCGTGCACCATCCTCATGCTCGGCGCGGAGAACGACGCACTCAGCACCCTGCAGTTGGACGGGGAGCGCCTCGCCTCCGTGGACGGCCACGGCTTCGTCATCCCCACACCACAGCCCGGCCTGCTCATCGCACCCGAAGGCAATTCCGAGGTCACCTGGCTGACCATGCTGACCGAGCAGGCCATCCAATTGTCCGGGCGCATGGTCAGCGGCCGGCCCAGTGCCGCGCTGGAAGCGCTGAACACCCTTACGACCTACCGGGACCAGACCAACGTCCCGGACAGCCGACGCCCCGAAGCCATCGTCGCCGAGGCCGGAACGCACGAGGACCTCGTCTTCGGCCTTCTGACTCTCTCTGGCTACTCCTACCAGCCCGCCCCGCACCAAATCAACGACACCAGGCTCTGGCGCATCGACAGGTCAGCGGACTACGGACCTCTCCAAGGCGCAACACGCCGACAGATCGACCTTTCGCAGATCGCCGCGCACTGGGAAGACATCCTGCGGATGATCGGCTCGATCCACCACGGTGCCGTCAGCGCACACGACGCACTTCGGATCCTGACCCACAACGGCCAGCCCACCGGCCTCGGATCAGCGATCGTCGCCTTCGGCCGCATCGCCAAAACACGCCACCTGCTCCGTCTCTACGACAACCCCGAGTACCGGCACGGGATCGAAGCGCAGAGCAGGCTGCACAAGGAACGTGCCGACCTCGCCAGGCGTATCTGTCACGGCATCGACGGCCCCTTCCCCGACTACTACCCCGGTCTGGAAAACCGGCTCGGCGTTCTCGGTCTCGTCCTCAACACCGTGGCCCTCTTCAACACGGTCTACATCCAGAAGATTGTCGAAAAAATGCGCGCCCAGGGCCAGATCATCGCTCAAGGCGACCTCCGCCAGCTTTCTCGGATGATGTACAGCCACATCAACATGCGCGGCCGATTCCACTTCGAACCGCCCACCGACACCATGTTCGAGATCCCCGACCTCGAACCGGACCCCACCTGAAGACCGCAGACCACTTCCGTAGGCAGAGCCGTCCCTGAGAACCACTGAACGGCGAGCCCCTCCACTCACACCGAAGCCGGTGCCTCACCCGAGGTACCGGCTTCCCCCTTGCCCACCAACGCCCACAGTCTCCGCCCCAGGATGACCACCTCACTCCCCGACGCCGCGTCAATTTCAACGAGCCCGAAGCCAAGGGACCTCTCAGCGCCCGTCCAGCCCGACCAGCCAGAGCCCCTGACCAGGCACAACACCTCGTAACCCACATTTTTGAGATCTTGGTCGCCGCGCAGTGGGGCACCAGCCGCTACGCAGGAGCGGTCACGACCTGTGAGGTGGTCAGTTGGCCCTGATGGCTGGCCTCGTGGACGAGTGCTTCATTCTTCGGTGAAAGTGGATGTCCACTCAGATGCTGGCCTGGCCGTCCTCCTGCGCGTCGCAGGCCGGCCCCACTACAACCCAGCGCGGGATCAAGAACCTGTTGCGCGTCCTGTCCGCGCTCGCCCTGGCCGTTCCATTGTGGTCACGGACGGCGAAGGCCGCGTGCTGTGGTGCAACCCAGCACGGCCCGCGAGCTGCGCGGACATCACCCACGTTCGCCGATTAGGGCTGGTCAAGCTCCTGACCGACGGACCTGCGGTCGAGATCCTCACTGGTGCCGACTACCAGGGACTTGGCACCCAGACCGACGGCCGGGTGGTGACACCACCGCACCGCAAATTCAAGAAGAACGCCCCGGACTGGTACGAAGAGATACACGAACGTCAGCGCAAGGCACATTCATCACGACGTATCCGTGTCGAGTACGGCATCGCCCACGAGCACCAGCTCGTTAGGCGCAAGCCGGTCACCCACGCCGACATTTCTCGCGAAGTAGCCGTGTGAAAGAGCGCACCTCGCAGCCGGGGCCGACTGCATGGACCGCGGTCTCGTGAGTGGAAGCCCATCTTTTCGTCGATCTGACGTAAATTGGTGATGGGTGGTCAACTCCGACCGCTCTGCTCCCGCGTGCCCAAGGAGACGTGCCATGGCCGACCAGTCGACGGAACCCCATGTGAATCTTGCACTCGGCCTGCGGGCCGTGCCTGGGGGGTATGCGGTGCTGCTCGGCTCCGGGGCATCCGTATCGGCGGGCATGCTTTCCGCCTGGGGCATCCAGTGCGATCTGATCCGCCAGATCGCCAGCGTCGAGGGCACCAGCATCCCCGACGGAGACGACGACCCGTACGACTGGTACGTGGAGCGCTTCGAGCGCGAGCCGGCTTACGACTCCCTCCTGGCCGACCTCTCCGGGACCACCGGCGGGCGCCAAGCGCTGCTCCGCTCCTACTTCGAGCCCGACGAGACGGAGCGCGAGCAGGGCATCAAGCAGCCTGCGGACGCGCACCGCGCTCTCGCCCGCCTCGTCGCCGACGGACACATCAGGGTGATCATCACCTTGAACTTCGATCACCTCGTCGAGGACGCCCTGCGCGAGGCCGGGCTACGCCCGACCATCATCCGGCGCCCGTCCGACCTGACCGGGATGATCCCCCTGCACGCGCAGCGCCAGGGCGTGGTCATCCACCTCCACGGCGACTACCTCGACCCGGACAGTATGCGCAACACCCCCGAGGAGCTCAAGGAATACGAGCAGGAGGTCGACAAGCTCCTGAACCAGGTCTTCGACGAGTACGGCCTGATCATCGCCGGATGGTCCGCCAAGTACGACCCGGCCCTGGTAAGCGCCCTCAAGCGCTGCCCCACCCGCCGCTTCGACACCTACTGGGCCGACCCCTACCCCCTCTCCACCACCGCCACTGAACTCCTCGAACAGCGCCAGGGCACCTACGTGCCGGCCGACGTCGACCGCTTCCTCACCCGTACCGCAGACGCCGTCACTGCCCTCACCGAGCGCAACCGTGCCAACCCCCACAACATCGCCACCGCCATCGCCACAGCCAAGCGCGAACTGCGCAGCGACGGCCCGGCCATCAACCTCCATGACACCCTGCGCCGCGAAGCCGCCCGCCTCGCCGACCATCCGCTGCGCACGGCCACCCCTGACATCCCCCAGCCTGAGCTGGAGGCCGAGCACGAGCGGCGGCTCGCCGCGTGGGAGTCCGAGAGCGAGACGCTGGCCGCTCTCGCCGCGGTCACCGCCTACTGGGGCACCGACACCACCGACCGGTACTGGTTCGCCGACGTTGAGCGCCTTGCAACCGTCACCTGGGGTACCGGGCAGAGGGCGCTCAACGACCTGCGCCGCGCACCGGCCACCCTGCTCCTGCACAGCGCCGGAATCGCCGCCGTCGCGGCCGAGCGCTGGCCGCTGGCGGCCCGCCTGCTCACAGGCCCCCGTGCCGAGGACATCATGCGCAGGACCGACATGCCCGCGGCGGCCCTACTCGGGCCCGAGACGGTTCTTGGCCTGCACACCGCGGCACGGGTACACGGATACCTCAAGCCCATCTTCACCGGACACGTGGTGGCCAACGAGAGCGCCTTCACCGAGGCGTGGGAGCGCTTCGAGTACCTGCGCCTGCTCGTCCAGGAGGACGCCGGGAACTACATCAGTACGCCGCACCTGCTGGTCTCCGGCATGCGCGGCGACTACCGTCCGCTGGCATCCCAGTGGCTCGATCGCGAACTCGCATCAGGTGACCAGCACCCGCTCCTGCGCGCCGGCTTTCTTGGCGGGGACCTCGAAAGGGTCACCACCACCCAGAAGGTGGTGGACTCCCGTATCTCCGAGTGGGTCGACCAGATCAACCGGAGCACCAGCAAGATGATCAACAGGTTCGGACCGTTCTACCCCACGAGATGAGCTGATCGGAGCGAATGAACACAGGTAGACCGCCACCGACATGGTGACGGCCTCCCGGCAGGAGTATCAGAGGCGCTCGACGCACCGGTCCCCGCCGCATGCACCGCGGCGGGGACCGGCCGTTCCGGTTCACAACTCAGTGGCACTCCGGCACGCCCGGCATCCAGGCCAGTCCGGACAGGAAGATGTTGCTGATCCACCCCTGTCGCTGTGGCAGATACGACCAGGCGTCGTTGGTGATGCCGCCGTAGGCCACCGTCTGCCCGTGCACGGCAGTTCAGGATCCGAGATGGTGCGCTGACTGCCTGGTATGTGGGGCTGGCCAGGGACGATTGCTTAAATGGTTTTACGGATGCAGGGTTTTCCATACCCAGATGACGCGTAAAACCTGACGGGGACGCTGCGGATGCGTAAAGTCTTAAGCG
>NZ_JBEYVP010000059.1:0-54720 GCF_040644035.1 Streptomyces sp. NPDC047042
TTCGGCCTGAACGGCCTCGTCCTCAAACGCCGGACGGGCTAAAAATTAGCCCCTCCGGCGTTTGAGGAGCGGGGGTTCGGGGGCAGCGCCCCCGAGGATGGGACGGGTAGGGGCGGCGGGGGCGAGAAAACATAGGCTTCGCCACGTGAACTCGAACCCCACCTTCGGCCCAGCCACCGGCATCGGTTCCCTCCCCGGCGGCGACGCCCGCGAAGCCGCCAAGGCGGCCACCGGCACCTTCGAGGACTTCCCCTTCCTCCCCGAACTCCCCGCCCGAGGCCCCGGCGCCGACATGATCGGCCGCACCACCGCCCTCCTCGTGGAGATGTACGCCCGCGTGGAACCCAGCGGCTGGCGCCTCGGCGACCGCCCGGGCAGGGACACCAAGCGGGCCCGTTCCTGGCTCGGCGAGGACATCGACGCGCTGGAGGAGTTCACCCAGGGCTACGAGGGCCAGCTGAAGGTGCAGGCAGTGGGCCCCTGGACGCTCGCCGCCGGCCTGGAACTCAGGAACGGCGAACGCGCCCTCTCCGACCCCGGCGCCTGCCGCGACCTCGCCGCCTCCCTCGCCGAAGGCATCCGCCTCCACCTCGACGACCTGCGCCGCCGCATCCCCGGCGCCCAACTCGTCCTGCAGCTCGACGAACCGTCCCTCATCGCCGTACTGCGCGGCCAGGTGAAGTCCGCGAGCGGCTACCGCACCCACCGCGCCCCGGACCGCCAGGTCGTCGAGGCGACCCTCAGGGAGATCGTCGCGGCGGCCGGGGAGGGGCCGGTCGTGGTCCACTCCTGCGCGCCGGACGTCCCCTTCGCCCTGCTCCGCAGGGCCGGTGCGGCCGCCGTCTCCTTCGACTTCTCCCTGCTCACCGAGCGTGACGACGACGCGATCGGCGAGGCGGTGGAGGGCGGTACGCGGCTGTTCGCCGGTGTCGTCCCGGGCACGGACGGCCCATTGTCAGACCCTGCCGGTAGCGTCAGTGGTGTCAGGTCGTTGTGGCGCAGGTTGGGGCTGCATCCGGGGCTTCTCGCGGAGGCGGTCACCATCACGCCGTCGTGCGGACTCGCGGGCGCTTCCCCGCAGTACGCGTGGAAGGCGCTCGCCCACTGCGTCCAGGCGGCGAGATCACTCGCGGACAACCCAGAGTAACGGGAGGACAACACGGTGGCCGGCGAACAGCACGCACAGTCCACATCGGTGCCCGCCGAGGCGCGCGACAGGCACGCCCAGCTCGCCGAGCGCATCGAGGAACACCGCTTCCGGTACTACGTGAACGACGCTCCGGTGATCAGCGACGCGGAGTTCGACAAGATGCTGCGCACCCTGGAGGCGCTGGAGGAGGAGTATCCGGAGCTGCGCACACCCGACTCCCCGACGCAGAAGGTCTCGGGGGCGTACGAGACGGAGTTCACCTCGGTCGAGCACCGCTCGCGGATGCTCTCCCTCGACAACGCCTTCGACGATCTGGAGCTGGCGGCGTGGGCGGAGCGCGTCCACAAGGACGTCGGGGCGTCCGAGCACCACTTCCTGTGCGAGCTGAAGGTCGACGGCCTCGCCGTCAACCTGACGTACGAGAACGGGCGGCTCACGCGCGCGGCGACCCGTGGGGACGGCCGTACCGGCGAGGACATCACGCCCAACGTGCGGACGATCGCCGAGATCCCCGACCGGCTGAAGGGCGACGGCGTCCCGGACCTGGTGGAGATCCGCGGCGAGGTCTACTTCCCGATGGAGAAGTTCGAGGAGCTCAACGCCCGCCTGGTGGAAGGCGGTGACAAGCCGTTCGCCAATCCGCGCAACGCGGCGGCCGGTTCGCTCCGCCAGAAGGACCCGCGCGTCACCGCGACGCGCCCGCTGCACATGGTGGTCCACGGCATCGGCGCCCTGGAGGGCTCCGCCCCGCTGACCCGCCTCTCCGAGGCGTACAAGCTGCTGCACGAGTGGGGCCTGCCGACCACGCGGTACGCGGAGGTGGTCGACGACCTCGACGGCGTACGGGAGTTCATCGCGAACTACGGCGAGAACCGGCACTCCGTGGAGCACGAGATCGACGGGGTCGTCGTCAAGCTCGACGAAATCCCGCTCCAGGGGCGGCTCGGGTCGACCTCGCGCGCCCCGCGCTGGGCCATCGCCTGGAAGTACGCGCCCGAGGAGGTCAACACCAAGCTCCTCAACATCCGTGTGGGCGTGGGCCGTACGGGCCGTGTCACGCCCTACGCCCAGGTCGAACCGGTCACCGTCGCCGGCTCCGAGGTCGAGTTCGCCACGCTGCACAACCAGGACGTCGTCAAGGCCAAGGGCGTGCTCATCGGGGACACCGTGGTGCTGCGCAAGGCGGGCGATGTCATCCCGGAGATCCTCGGACCGGTCGCCGACCTGCGCGACGGCACGGAGAAGCCCTTCGTGATGCCGGAGAAGTGCCCCGAGTGCCAGACGCCGCTGAAGCCCATGAAGGAGGCCGACGTCGACCTGCGCTGCCCCAACGGGCAGAGCTGTCCGGCCCAGTTGAGGGAGCGGCTGTTCTATCTCGCCGGGCGCAAGTGCCTGGACATCGAGAACTTCGGCTATGTGGCCGCCGCCGCGCTGACCAAGCCGCTGGAGCCGGCCGAGCCGCCGCTGATCGACGAGGGCGACCTCTTCGACCTCACCATCGAGCGGTTGCTGCCCATCAAGGCGTACGTCCTGGACCAGGACAGCGGGCTGCCCAAGCGCGACCCGAAGACCGGCGAGGAGAAGATCGCCACGGTCTTCGCCAACCAGGAGGGCGAGCCGAGGAAGAACGCGGTCTCGATGCTCGCCAACATCGCCGCGGCCAAGGACCGTCCGCTCGCCCGGATCATCACCGGTCTGTCGATCCGGCACGTCGGGCCGGTCGCCGCCGAGGCGCTGGCCCGTGAATTCCGCTCGATCGAGCGGATCGAGCAGGCCTCCGAGGAGGAGCTGGCCACCACGGACGGGGTCGGTCCGATCATCGCGGCCTCGCTCAAGGAGTGGTTCGCGGTGGACTGGCACCAGGAGATCCTGCGCAAGTGGCGGGCCGCCGGAGTCCGAATGGAGGAGGAGAGCTCCGGGGAGGACGAGGGCCCGCGCCCGCTCGAGGGGCTCACCGTCGTCGTGACCGGCACGCTCGCGTCCCACACCCGGGACGGCGCGAAGGAGGCACTGCAGAGCCGTGGAGCAAAGGTGACGGGGTCTGTTTCGAAGAAGACGTCATTCGTGGTTGTGGGTGACAATCCTGGTTCGAAGTACGACAAGGCCATGCAGTTGAAGGTGCCTGTGCTCAACGAGGAGGGCTTCGCCGTTCTGCTCGAACAGGGGCCCGAGGCGGCGGCCGAGGCGGCGCTTCCGAACGAGGAGTAGGGATTGAACACCACCCGATCGGCGCATACCAGATGCATACGGGTGGCTGGGACGCATTCGGGCAACCGTCGACGACCGCTGCCCGTGGAAGCGTTCCGCGGCCTACTGTTGACGTATGCGCCAGCCGTGCCCGGACGCGGTATCGGACGCGATGCCGTTGACGGTTGACGGAGAGCGGACCGCGTGGCGTGGGCACCGCCGGCTGTGAGAGGGACGGGAATGGAACCGACCGATAGCGCCGCCCCTCCCTCACGGCTGCGCACAAGCCGCATATCCGGCTTGTGGCGCCGGGGTTCCGGCCTCCTCGCGGGCCGCCCCCAGCCGGGCCGGGAAGAGGGCGCGGCCCGCCGGACGGCACGCTTCCTGGAACGGGCGGGCATCGGCGTCGGAACCCCGGGCCCAGCGAGCGGCGCAGGCGGGGCCGGCGGGACGAGCGGGACCGGTGGGGGACGTGGCAACGGGCAGCGCATCGTCGCCGACAGCAGGGTGTCGATCCCGTCGGCGGTCCCGTCGGCGGCCCACCTCACCGCCGAGGAACGCGTCGCCCAACTGCACGCCCACGATCCCGCCCGTCAGCTGACCTGGCCCGCGCTGCCCGCGGCGGTCGTCGCGGCGGCCGGGTTCGTCCTCGGCGCCGGCTTCTACCGCGGCTTCACCGGCCACAGCGCGCTCTTCCCCTCCGGCACCGCCGGCTGGGCCTTCGCGGTCCTCACCGGCGTCATCGTCGGCCACCTCGTCGCCCTCGGCCGCGCCCGCTGGTGGGGCGGCACCGGCTCCGGCTCCGCCCTCACCCTCGCCGTACTCCTGCTGTACGGGTGGGTGGCGGCAGGCATGGTCAGCCTCACCGTCGTCGTCCTGGTCGGCATAGCCCGGCGCCACCGCTGGCGGCAGGGCCTCCTGCACGGCTCGGTGGACATCCTCGGCATAGGCGCCGGCGCACTGGTGCTCGCCGCCTTCGGCCGGGTCCCCTCGGTCGAGGCACCGTGGGACCCGCAGACCTGGAGCGTCTACACGGCGCCCGAGGTGATGCTGGTCGCGGTCACCTACCTCGCGCTCACCCGCACCCTGGTCTGGTATCTGCACACCCCGCGCGGCGGACTGCCCACGGTCGCCCGCTCCGCCCTGGTCAGACAGGGCCTGGTCGCGATCGCGCTGCTCGCCATCGCGCCGCTGATCTGTGTCGTCGCCGTCGCTCTGCCGATCCTGCTGCCGCTGTTCGCCATCCCCCTCATCGCCCTCGACTCCACCCTGTGGATAGCCAGGGCCCGGGCCGAGGAACAGCTGCGCGACCCGCTGACCGGACTGCCCAACAGACAGTGGCTCCTGGAACGGACATGGACGGCCCTCGACGATGCCGAACGCATCGACGCGCGGGCCGCGTTGATGCTCATAGACCTCGACCGTTTCCGGTCCGTCAACGACACCCTGGGCCACCTCGCCGGTGACCGGCTCCTCCTCCAGATAGCGGAACGGCTGCGCCTGGCCCTGCCGCGCGGCGCGGAGGCCGCACGGCTCGGCGGTGACGAGTTCGCCGTGTTACTGCCGGTCGTCGACTCCACGACGTCCGCGACCCGCGTCGCCCGCAACCTGGTCACCGTGCTCGGCTCCCCGCTCGACCTCGACGGACTCACCCTCGTCCTGGAGGCCAGCGCCGGCCTCGCCGTCTTCCCCGACCACGCGCTCGACGCGGAGGGGCTGCTGCGGCGCGCGGACGTCGCGATGTACCAGGCGAAGCGGGACCGCACGGGCGTCGAGGTGTACGAGATCAAGCGGGACTCCAACACCCCGGACCGGCTCGGTCTGCTGGGCGACCTGCGGCGCGCGCTCGACGCCCACGAGGTCCAGCTGCACTACCAGCCCAAGGTGCGCTTCGACGGGCAGGTCGCCGGCCTGGAGGCGCTGGTGCGCTGGGTGCACCCGGAGCGCGGGAAGGTGCCGCCGGACGAGTTCATAGCGATCGCCGAGTCGTCGGGGCTGATGCCCCATCTCACCGAGTACGTGCTGGAGACGGCGCTCGAACAGGTCGCCAAGTGGCGCTCCCAGAAGCTGTTCGTCCCGGTCGCCGTCAACGTCTCCCCGCGTGACGTGCACACCCCCGGCTTCGCCGGTTCCGTCGCCGCGCGGCTGGCCCGGCACGGGGTGCCGGCGGGGGCGCTGCAGCTCGAGATCACGGAACACGTGCTGCTGGAGGACCCGCAGAAGGCCGCGGACACCCTGGCCGCGCTGACCGCGCACGGCGTGAAGATGTCGCTGGACGACTTCGGCACGGGCTACTCGTCGCTGGTGCATCTGCGGCGGCTGCCGGTGAGCGAGCTGAAGATCGACCGCTCGTTCGTGGCGCGGCTGGCGGTGGACACGGAGGACGCGGAGATCGTGCGGTGCACGGTGGATCTCGCGCATTCCCTGGGGCTGCTGGTGGTCGCCGAGGGGGTGGAGGACGACGAGACGTGGGAGCGGTTGCGGGATCTCGGGTGTGACGCGGTGCAGGGGTGGCTTGTCGCCGCCGCGATGCCTCCTGAGGAGGCCACGGCGTGGTTGCTGGCGCGGGGGACTCGGGGGTGGCAGCGGCCCCGGGCGGCTTTGCCCGCCGCGGAGTCCTGAGGGGAGATCTCCCGCCCGCGCACCGCCCGTTTGCCCCGGATTTCAAGGTGAGCTCTCCTGCGGGGGCTCGGCGCCATCGGCGGCTGCGGGTGCGTGGAAGCAAACCCGTGCGCGGGGTGGTTCCCCTGCCCCCTAGGATTGGGGCCAAAACCCACACCGCAACTCACCCCAGAGGATCGCTGCATGCCTGGCATCACGCGCGAGGAGGTCGCCCACCTCGCACGGCTGGCGCGTCTGGAGCTGAAGGGCGAAGAGCTCGACCACTTCGCAGGCCAGCTCGACGACATCATCGGCGCGGTCGCCCGCGTCAGCGAGGTCGCCGACCAAGACGTACCGCCGACCTCGCACCCGCTGCCGCTGACGAACGTCATGCGCGTGGACGAGGTCCGTCCGTCGCTCACCCCCGAGCAGGCGCTCTCCGGCGCCCCCGCCCAGGAGCAGCAGCGTTTCAAGGTGCCGCAGATCCTGGGGGAGGACTAATCACCATGACGGACATCAACGTCAACATCATCCGGCTGACCGCCGCCGAGACCGCCGCGAAGATCGCCTCCGGCGAGCTCACCGCCGTCCAGGTCACCGAGGCCCACCTCGCCCGTATCGAGGCCGTCGACGAGAAGGTGCACGCCTTCCTGCACGTCGACCGCGAGGGCGCCCTCGCCCAGGCCCGTGCCGTGGACGCCAAGCGCGAGCGCGGGGAGACGCTGGGCCCGCTGGCCGGCGTACCCCTGGCGCTCAAGGACATCTTCACCACCGAGGGGATGCCGACCACCGTCGGCTCCAAGATCCTCGAGGGGTGGATCCCGCCGTACGACGCGACCCTCACCAAGAAGCTGAAGGCCGCCGACGTCGTCATCCTCGGCAAGACCAACATGGACGAGTTCGCCATGGGGTCGAGCACCGAGAACAGCGCGTACGGGCCGACCGGCAACCCGTGGGACCTGAGCCGCATTCCCGGTGGTTCCGGTGGCGGTTCCTCCGCCGCGCTCGCCTCCTTCCAGGCGCCGCTGGCGATCGGTACGGACACCGGCGGTTCCATCCGCCAGCCCGCCGCCGTCACCGGCACGGTCGGCGTCAAGCCGACGTACGGGGCCGTGTCGCGGTACGGCATGGTCGCCTTCTCGTCCTCCCTCGACCAGGGCGGGCCCTGCGCCCGTACGGTCCTGGACGCCGCGCTCCTGCACGAGGTCATCGCCGGGCACGACCCGCTCGACTCGACCTCGATCGACGCCCCGGTCCCGCCGGTCGTCGAGGCCGCCCGCAACGGCAGCGTCGAGGGCATGCGCGTCGGTGTCGTCAAGCAGTTCCGGGGCGAGGGCTACCAGGCCGGCGTCATCCAGCGCTTCGACGAGTCCGTGGCCCTGCTCAAGGAGCTGGGCGCCGAGATCGTCGAGCTGGACTGCCCGTCCTTCGACCTGGCGCTGTCGGCGTACTACCTGATCGCGCCGAGCGAGTGTTCGTCGAACCTGGCCCGCTTCGACGGGCTCCGCTACGGCCTGCGAAGCGGCGACGACGGCACGCACTCCGCCGAGGAGGTCACCTCGCTCACCCGCGCGGAGGGCTTCGGCCCCGAGGTCAAGCGCCGCATCATCCTCGGCACGTACGCGCTCAGCTCCGGCTACTACGACGCGTACTACGGCAGCGCCCAGAAGGTCCGTACGCTCATCACCCGCGACTTCGAGAAGGCGTTCGAGTCGGTGGACGTGATCGTCTCCCCGACGACGCCCACCACCGCCTTCCCGATCGGCGAGCGCGCCGACGACCCGATGGCGATGTACCTCGCGGACCTCTGCACCATCCCGACCAACCTGGCCGGCAACTCGGCCATGTCCCTGCCCTGCGGTCTCGCACCGGAGGACGGACTGCCCGTCGGTCTCCAGATCATCGCCCCGGCGCTGAAGGACGACCGTCTTTACAAGGTCGGCGCTGCTGTGGAGGCCGCCTTCGTGGAAAAGTGGGGGCACCCGCTGCTCGAGGAGGCACCGTCGCTGTGAGCAAAGCTCTTTCGAAGGCCAAGGGCTTCAAGAAGTCCAAGTCCGGCACGTACCTGTCCATCGCGACCACCGCGTTCGGTGCGATCAGCGTCGCCAAGCAGGCCAAGAAGGCCCGCTCCGAGAGCGACACGCTGCGCCTCATCGACGCGGCCGTGTCCGCCGCCGCCATCGTCACCGGCCTCGCCATCCTCTACCGCGAGCTGAAGCGGCTGGGCGACGACGACGTCCTGCTGGGCTGAGAGGGAAGTTTTCACCGTGACCACCACGACCGACACCGAACTGGTGTCGTACGAGGACGCGTTGGCGTCGTACGACCCCGTCATGGGCCTCGAGGTCCATGTCGAACTCGGCACCCGCACCAAGATGTTCTGCGGCTGTTCGACCGAGCTGGGCGCCGAGCCCAACTCGCAGACCTGCCCGACCTGCCTCGGCATGCCCGGCGCGCTTCCGGTCGTCAACGCGACCGGCGTCGAGTCCGCCATCAGGATCGGTCTCGCGCTGCACTGCGAGATCGCCGAGTGGTGCCGCTTCGCCCGGAAGAACTACTTCTATCCGGACATGCCGAAGAACTTCCAGACCTCCCAGTACGACGAGCCGATCGCCTTCAACGGCTACCTCGACGTGCAGCTGGAGGACGGCGAGACCTTCCGCGTGGAGATCGAGCGCGCCCACATGGAGGAGGACACCGGCAAGTCGCTGCACGTCGGTGGCGCGACGGGCCGTATCCACGGCGCCTCGCACTCGCTCCTCGACTACAACCGCGCCGGCATCCCCCTCATCGAGATCGTCACCAAGCCGATCGAGGGCGCCGGCGAGCGCGCTCCCGAGGTCGCCAGGGCGTACGTCGCCGAGCTGCGCGAGCTGATCAAGGCGCTCGGCGTCTCGGAAGCCCGGATGGACCAGGGCCAGATGCGCTGCGACGTGAACCTGTCGCTGCGCCCGCACGGCCGCGAGAAGTTCGGCACCCGCAGTGAGACGAAGAACGTCAACTCGCTGCGTTCCGTGGAGCGTGCGGCCCGTTTCGAGATCCAGCGGCACGCCGCCGTACTGAACTCGGGCGGGACGATCATCCAGGAGACCCGGCACTTCCACGAGGACACCGGGTCGACGACCTCGGGCCGCGTGAAGGAGGAGGCCGAGGACTACCGGTACTTCCCCGAGCCGGACCTCGTGCCGGTGGCACCCTCCCGTGAGTGGGTCGAGGAGATCCGCGCCCAGCTGCCCGAACTGCCGCTGGCCCGCCGCAACCGGCTCCTCGCGGAGTGGGGCGTCTCGGCGACCGACATGCAGTCGATGCTCAACGCCGGTGCCATCGACCTCATCGTCGCCACCATCGACGCCGGCGCGGACGCGGCCTCCGCCCGTAAGTGGTGGATGGGCGAACTCGCGCGCAGCGCCAACGAGTCGGGCACCCCGCTCGACGCGCTGGCCATCACGCCCGAGCAGGTCGCCCGGGTCGCCGCGCTGGTCACCTCCGGCGACCTGAACGACAAGCTGGCCCGTCAGGTCCTCGAGGGTGTCCTCGCGGGCGAGGGCGACCCGGACGAGGTCGTCGAGAAGCGCGGCCTCAAGGTCGTCTCCGACGAGGGCGCGCTCACCACGGCCGTCCAGGAGGCCATCGCAGGCAACCCGGGCATCGCCGACAAGATCCGCGGCGGCAAGGTGGCCGCGGCCGGCGCCCTGGTCGGCGCGGTCATGAAGGCGACCAGGGGCCAGGCCGACGCGGCCCGCGTCAAGGAACTGATCCTTGAGCAGCTGGGCGTCAGCGAGGGCTGAGTCGAGCGGCCAAGCAGCCATGCAGTGAGCGAGGGGCGCATCGGGTTTCCGATGCGCCCCTCGGTCGTGCTACCTGATCACGTACGGCGTCATCACGTACGGCGTCCCACGACCCGTACGAAGCCCAGGGACCGGCCCTGGTCGGCGCGCAGCAGTTCGACCTGGTCGCGGGCCATGCCCGCCATGAACTCCTCGGTGCTCGCCTCGGCGCACACCTCGCTCCACAGCAGCCAGTCCCGCCAGCCGTCCGGCTGCCAGTCCGCGGCCTCCACCGTCACGGCCCCGGTGCGCGTCCACTGGCGCCGCCACCAGGCGGGGGAGTGGAACGCCCAGAAACCCGGGTCCCAGAACGGCTTCAGATGCTCCGGCGGCTCCACGCCGTCCGGCTCCTCGCGCAGCGCGGGCATGACGACACCGATCCGCCCGCCCGGCTTCAGCAGCCGGGTCAGGCTCGGCAGATACAGGTCGTTCGTGCCGAAGTACTGGTACGCGTCGATGCTCACGATCGCGTCGAACGACTCGTCGCCGAACGGCAGTTGATGCGCCTCGGCGTACACGGGCAGCACCCGGTCGGCGACGCCCGCCTCGGCGACGCGGCGCGCGTTCTTGCCGGGCTCGATCCACAGGTCGGCGGCGGTGACCTGGACGCCGTACTCCTTGGCGAGGAAGACGGACGTCATGGCCTTGCCGCAGCCCAGGTCGAGCACCCGGGCGCCCGGCGGGAGGGTGTCGAGGCCGAGCGCGGGCGCCAGCCACTCCAGCAGCCACAGGGCGTTCGGGCCCATCTGGTTGTCGATCATCCAGCGGGCGTCGTACCGGTTGCCGCGCGGGCGGCGGGGGTCTGTCAGACGGTCAGCGAGCTGATCGTCCGATGATTTGTTCGAGGTCCTGGAGGTGATGTCGGACATCGGTGAACCGGCTCCTTGGGTTCTGCGGTGAAGAAGAACGGAATGCGTCGGAGCTCGGTCGGACCTTCAAACAATGCACCTGCTCGGGGAGGCGGCGAAAAGCCGGATACAGACAGTTGACGGCCGGACGCTAACAGTGGGCGTCGGTCCTCCGCATCCGAATTTCCAGCCGGGCGCGCTACGCTGCCGCGCCATGGACGAGAACGAGGGGGAATACGACGAGGACGCGGCGCTGGACGCGCGGCGCGCCCGCTGGACGGCGACCGGAACCGGGGTGCTGCTGGCCCTCGCGGGTCTCGCGGCCTCGACGCTCCGCCTCACCGGCTCAGCGCCCGTCCTCGTGCCGGGCGCGTACGCCTTCGGCGCCGCCGTCTGCGCGCTCGCGGCGGTGCTGGGGGCGCGGGGGCGCACCCGGCGGGCCCTGTGGCTGCTGATCGTCGGCGTGATGGTGATGGCGCTCGGCGACCAGTTCGATTGACCAGCCCGGTCGAGGTGACAGAGTTCATGTGATTGTCCTGTGATGTGACTCGCAGTCCTGTGAGTAAGGGCACGAATGGCTCAAACGATCATCGACGCCTGTAACAGTGGTTCGGTATCGCTCTTGCGTTCTTTCGTTTCTTTGCGGGCCTTTCTGTTCACACACGACTGTTCCCGGTCAAAGATCCACTCGTTATCCAGGGAGCACGTCTGTGGCAGTCCTCGCACGCTGGTGTGTCAGGCACCGCCTCGTCGTCCTGCTGATCTGGCTCGCCGCCTTCGCCGGTGTGAGCGCCGCCGCCGCCGTCATGGGCTCGGCGTACTCGAACGACTACGAGGCTCCCGGCACCGAGTCGGGCCGTGCCACGCAGCTCCTGGAGAAAGGTTTCCCCGGGCTCGGTGGCGACACCGACACCGTGGTCTGGCACACCACCGCCGGCACGGTCCGGGCCGCCGACGTCGAACAGACGATGACCGGCACCCTGGACCGCATCGCCGACCTGCCCGGAGTCGCCTCGGTCGACAGCCCGTACGAGGGCCACGGCGCGAGCCGGATCAGCGCCGACGGCCGTACGGCGTACGCCACCGTCACCTTCGACCGGTCCGCCGAGGACATCGGCAAGGGTGAGGCGCAGGCGGTGGTCGACGCGGCCGTGGCGGCACGCGCCGACGGGCTCCAGGTGGAGCTGGGTGGCAGCGCCATCGCGCTCACCGAGTCGTCCGGCGGGCATGTCGCCGAGGCCGTCGGTGTGGTCGTCGCGGCCGTCGTGCTGTTCCTCGCCTTCGGCTCGCTCGCCGCCTCCCTGCTGCCCATCGCCACCGCGCTGGTCAGCGTCGGCACGGCGTACGCCGGGATCGTGCTGCTCGGGCACGCGATGACCGTCGCCGACTTCGCGCCCATGCTCGGCATGCTGATCGGGCTCGGCGTCGGCATCGACTACGCGCTGTTCATCGTCACCAGACACCGACGCGGCCTCAAACGCGGGCTGTCGGTCACCGAGGCCGCCGTCAATGCCGTCACGACCACGGGACGGGCCGTCGTCTTCGCGGGTGCGACCGTTTGCATCGCCCTGCTCGGGATGCTCATCCTGCGCCTCGGCTTCCTCAACGGCGTGGCCATCGCGGCCTCGCTGACGGTGATCCTGACCGTCGCGGCCTCCGTGACCCTTCTGCCCGCCCTGCTGTCGTTCATCGGGCCGCGCGCCCTGAACCGGCGTGAGCGGCGCAGGCTGGCCGAGCGGGGGCCCGAGCCGGAGCTGCCCACCGGCTTTGCCGCCCGCTGGTCCGCGTTCGTCGAACGCCATCCCAAGGTGCTCGGTGCCGCCGCCCTGGTCGTCATCGCGCTGCTCGCCCTGCCCACCCTCGGGCTCCACCTCGGCACCTCCGACCAGGGCAACAACCCGAAGTCGACGACCACCCGGCAGGCCTACGACCTCCTCGCCCACGGCTTCGGACCCGGTGTCAACGGCCCGCTCACCCTCGTCACCCCCGTCGCCGACGCCGAGGACAAGCTCATCCTCGACAACCTGGCGGCCACCCTCCGGACCACCGAGGGCGTCGCGTCGGCCTCCCCGGTGACCTACAGCCCGAACGGCGCCACCGGGTACCTCACCGTCGTACCCGAGTCCTCCCCGCAGTCCGCGCGGACCAGTGACCTGGTGGAGCGGCTGCGCGAGCAGGTGCTCCCGCGCGCGGAGACCGGCACCTCGCTCGACCTGCACGTCGGAGGGGTCACAGCGAGCTACGACGACTTCGCGGATGTGATCATCGGCAAGCTGCCGCTGTTCGTCGGCGTCGTGATCGGCCTGGGCTGTCTGCTCCTCCTGCTCGCGTTCCGGTCGATCGGCATCCCGCTCAAGGCCGCCGCGATGAACGTCGCCGCCGTCGCCTCCGCGTTCGGTGTCGTCGTCGCGATCTTCCAGTGGGGCTGGGGGAGCGAACTGCTGGGTCTCGGCAGCGCGGGCCCGATCGAGCCCTTCCTCCCCGTGATCATGGTCTCGGTCCTCTTCGGGCTCTCCATGGACTACCAGGTCTTCCTGGTCAGCCGGATGTACGAGGAATGGCTGGAGACCGGCGACAACCGGCGGGCCGTCCGGGTCGGCCTCGCCGAGACCAGCCGCGTGATCAACTCCGCGGCGGTCATCATGATCTCCGTCTTCCTCGCCTTCGTCCTCAGCGGCGACCGGGTGATCGCCATGTTCGGCATCGCCCTGGCCGCCGCCGTCGCCCTCGACGCCTTCGTCCTGCGTACGCTCCTGGTGCCCGCCCTGATGCATCTGCTCGGCGGCGCCAACTGGTGGCTGCCGAGCTGGCTCGACCGCCGCCTGCCCCGCATCAGCATCGAACCGCCCGAGCGCCACGTCCCCGCCGCCGAAACTCCCGGCGTCGAGGAAGCCGCCCGTGCGAGCATTCCGGACGTGACCGACGCGGAGGTCATGGACGTACGGGATGTACTGCTGAAGGAGCGACCGCAGGATGTACGCGATATCCCTGGGTGACGACGGCGCCGAACTGCGCCCCCTGGAGCCCTGGCACGCCGAGGAGTTCCTCGCGCACCTCGACCGGGGGCGGGACTTCATCAACCAGCACGTCCCCTTCGGCATGAAGAGCACCGACGTCGACTCCGCGCGGGCGCAGCTCCAGCGCTACGCCGACCAGCGCGCCGCCGACACCGGGTCGCTGCACGGGATCTGGCTGGACGGAAAGCTCGTCGGCGGGGTGCTGTTCCTCAACTTCAGCGCGGAGCAGGGCAACTGCGAGGTCGGCTGCTGGCTGGAACCGGCAGCCACCGGACGCGGGCTCATCACGCGCGCGATGCGTGTCCTCATCGACTGGGCGATTGACGTACGCGGCATGCACCGTGTGGAGTGGCACGCGTCGTCCGTCAACGAAGCGAGCATCAACGTGGCGCGGCGGCTGGGCATGAGCCGTGAGGGGCTGCTGCGGGAGAACTATCCGCACCGGGGCGTCCGCGCGGACACCGAGATCTGGTCGGTACTCGCGCCCGAGTGGCGCGCCGCACGCGCGCGTGCCGCTCACAAGGAGCGTTAAGAAACTTCTCAGACGACATCCGTACGGTGCGAGGCATGGGAACCAGGACAGCAGACGAGACCGGCGCCGAGACCGGTACCGAGGCACAGAGCGACGACGCGAAGAGCGGCGGGGAGACAGTGGACATCACCAAGGACGAGCGGCCGGCGCAGGACACGGCCGAGACCGAGGCCGAGGTCCTGGGCGACGCGGACGAGTACGAGGGCGACGACCTGACGGACGGGTCCGACCCGGAGTCCGCGCCGGAGACCGACGGATCCTCCGGAGTGGGCCAGGGTGCCGCCGCCGTGGTGTCCGCGGTGCTCGGTTTCGTGTCGCTCAGCGGCAGCTGGCTGGGCACGGTGGCCGGCGCCCGCGAGACGCTCGTGGGCCAGCTGGAGACCGCGTCCTCGGCGAGCGTCGCCACCCAGATCAAGGAGGTCTACGGCGACGCCTGGCAGACCACCGCGCTGTGGGGCGGCATCTTCGCCCTCGCCGCGCTGCTCGTCGGTGTCGCCGCCCTCGCCCGGCCCGCGTTCGGCGCCCCGGGCAGGCCGCAGCCCGTCTGGATCAAGTCGGTCTCCTGGGCGGGCGTCGCCCTCGGCGTCCTCGGACTGCTCATCGCGGTCCTGAAGTACACCGACGTACTGCTGGGCCTGCCCTCCGCGACCTGACCCGGAGGCGGAATCACCGCAGCTCATGAGGGGCCTTAGGCCGGTCGTAAGCACCTTACGGCCCGCCCGGGGCCCCTCACCCGTTCCTAAGGCCCCCGCCCCCCGCGGAAGATGCGGAACTCTCCCGATGTGACGGACCCCCCTGGGAGACGAAGGTTGAGACATCGCGGAGAGCGATGAACGACCGAGCTCACCAGAGACCCGAGGGGCCCACATGTTCGAGTACGAGATCCAGCAGACCCGTTCCGCCCAGCTGCGCCGCGAGGCCGCGGACGAGCGCCTGGCCCGGGAGACGGTCCGACGTGCCCGCGCCGCCCGCCGTGAGGCGACCGGCCGCGCCGCCGAGGGCGAGGTGCATCCCGACCGCACGCGCCGCCACTGGTTCACCCGGGCCGCGTGAGCGCCGGGGGACGGGCGGACGGCCGTACGGGATCCGGCGCGCCGGAAGCCGGCCGCCGCGCGCCCCGTACCGCCGATCCCGCGACGGCACTCCTCCCCGCGCCCGCCGCGGCCGTCCGCTCCACGACCCGCGACGGGCCGGTCGCCGACAAGGCGACCGGCCCGTCCGGCGTGCCGTCGATCGGCGCGATAACCAGTCCCGCGATGTCAGAGCCCTGTGCGATGCTCTGGCCCGTGGAGACCAGGTCCGTCTGTCCGGAGTTCGTCGGTCGTGGCGACGAGTTGGAGGTGTTGCACGAGGCGCTGGCCCGCGCCGCCGCCGGTGAGCCGCAGGCGTTGCTGCTCGGCGGGGAGGCCGGGGTCGGCAAGACCCGGCTCGTCGAGGAGTTCGCCGACGCCGCCGACGGCCGGGGCGCGGTCGTCGTGCTCGGCGGCTGTGTCGAGATCGGCGCCGACGGGCTGCCCTTCGCGCCCTTCTCGACCGCCCTGCGCGCCCTGCGGCGGGCGCTGCCCGACGAGTTGGCCGCCGCCGCTGCCGGACAGGAGGAGGAACTGGCCCGGCTGCTCCCCGAGTTGGGGGAGACCGGTGCCGGACGGCACGACGAGGAGGGCATGGCCCGCCTCTTCGAACTCACCGCCCGCCTCCTGGAACGCGTCGCCGCGGACCGTACGGTCGTCGTCGCCCTCGAAGACCTCCACTGGGCCGACGCCTCCACCCGCCATCTCCTGGCCTACCTCTTCCGCACCCTGCGCACCGGCCGTCTCGTCGTCCTCGCCACCTACCGCGCCGACGACATCCACCGCCGCCATCCGCTGCGCCCCCTCCTCGCCGAACTGGACCGGCTGCGCACGGTCCGCCGCATCGAGCTGAGCCGCTTCAACCGTGCCGAGGTGAGCCGCCAGATCGCTGGCATCCTCGCCGCCGAGCCCGAACCGGCCCAGGTCGACGAGATCTTCGAGCGCTCCGACGGCAACGCCTTCTTCGTCGAGGAACTCGCCGTCGCCGCCCACGAGGGCTGCCGCACCCGACTCACGGACACCCTCCGCGACCTCCTCCTCGTCCGTGTCGAAAGCCTGCCCGAGAGCGCCCAGCGGGTCGCCCGGATCGTCGCCGAGGGCGGCTCCACCGTCGAGTACCGGCTGCTCGCCGCCGTCGCCGGACTCGCCGAGGACGACCTCATCGAGGCACTGCGCGCCGCCGTCGGCGCCAACATCCTGCTCGCCACCCCGGCCGGCGACGGCTACCGCTTCCGCCACTCCCTGGTCCGCGAGGCCGTCGGCGACGACCTGCTCCCCGGCGAACGCTCCCGCCTCAACCGCCGCTACGCCGAGGCCCTGGAGGCCGACCCGACCCTCGTCCCCGCCGACGAGCGCACCACGCGCCTGGCCAGCTACTGGTACCACGCCCACGACCCGGCCAAGGCCCTCCCCGCCGTCCTGGAGGCCTCGGTCACCGCCCGCCGCCGGTACGCCTACTCCGAGCAACTACGGCTCCTGGAACGGGCGATGGAGCTCTGGGACACCGTCCCCGACGCCGTACGGACCACGCTCCGGCCCGTCGACTACACCGAGGTCTATCCGCCCTGCGGCTGCGACCCGGCCACCACACCTCTCCACTACCTCGACCTCATGGCCGAGGCCGCCGTCGCGGGCCGGCTGTGCGGGGAGCGCGAACGCGCCCTGAAGATCATCAAGCGGGCGCTGCACCTTCTGGAGGACGACGGCGACCCCCTGCGCGCCGCCTGGTTCTGGTGCCAGCGCTCCCGCCTGGTCCAGGCCCAGTCCCGGGGCGACGGCTGGAAGGAACTCGGCACCGCCCAGGAACTCGTACGCGGTCTGCCGCCCTCGGAGGTCCACGCCGAGGTGCTCGCCAACGTCGCCGCCTGGTCGATGATGCACTGTCCCGGCCCCGAGGCCCTCACCGCAGCCGAACAGGCGGTCGAGTACGCGCGCATGGTGGGCGCCCACGAGACCGAGCTGCACGCCCGCCTCACCCACGGCGGCCTCCTGGTCGACTCCGGCGCCACGGAGACCGGCTTCGCGCAGATGCGCGAGGTCAAGGAACGGTCGGTCGCGGAGAACATCTTCTTCGTCGCCGGACGCGCCTACGTCAACCTCCCCAACGGCCTCGAATCGGTCGGCCGCTCCCGCGAGTCCGTCCCCCTCCTGGAGGAGGGCCTCGCCTACACCCGTGAATTCGGGCTGCTGGACTCCGAGGCCTGGGTGTGGGGCAACCTCTCGGACTCGCTGTACTCGCTCGGCCGCTGGCAGGACGCCGCCGAGGCCGCCGCCAACGCGCTGCGCCGCGGCCAGAGCACCAAGCCGCAGGGCGCCGGCGCGATCTGCCTGGCCCGACTCGCCCTGGGCCGGGGCGACCTGACGGAGGCCGGGCACCAACTGGCCACCGCCCACCAGCACTTCGGCACCCACGATCCCATGCCCCAGCACGACCTGCTGCTCGCCCTCGTCGCCGTCGGCGTCGCCGCGGCGGAGGGCCGCCTCCTCGACGCCCGCACCGAACTGGCCCACGCACTGGACGCCGGCTTCCCGCCCGGCACCCACCGCTACGGCTGGCCGCTGCTCCTGGCCGCGGCCACCGCGGAGGCCGACGCCCGCGCCCTGCCCACCGCCGCGCCGGGCCGCCCCGAGATCCTCGCCCGCATTCTCGACACCGCCAAGAAGCTCGCCACGGGCGCCCCCGTCTGGCTCGCCCACGAGCAGTGGGTCCGCGCCGAACTCCAGCGCGCCGACGGCACCGCCACCCCCGACACCTGGTCCGGGATCGTCACCGCCTTCGAGACCCTGGACCGCCCCTACGACCTCGCCCGCGTCCGCCTCCGCCTCGCCGAGGCACTGCTCACGGACGGCGCCGAGCTCGACGACCGCGACCGGGCGAGCGAACTGCTGCGGCTGTCCGCCACCGTCGCCGGCCACCTGGGCGCCCGTCCCCTCGCCGACGCCGTCACCCTCCTCGCCCAGCGCGCCCGCCTCACCCCGACCGGCATCCCGTCCCGGCCCGCTGCGGACCCGGCCGAGTCCCTCGGCCTCACCAGCCGCGAACGGGACGTCCTGCGCCTGGTCTCCGCGGGCCGCACCAACCGCCAGATAGCCGAGGAACTCTTCATCTCGCCGAAGACAGCGAGCGTCCACGTCTCCAACATCCTGGCCAAACTGGGCGTCTCGGGGAGGGGCGAGGCGGCGGCGGTGGCGCACCGGCTGGCCCTGTTCCCGCCGGGGACCGAGAACCGCCTGGTGGCGGGATAATGGCAGCGGACCCACCTACGGGCGGAGGAACGGTGCTGTACCAGATCGAGTTCACCGAACGCGCTGCCGCGCAGCGCGACGCACTTCCCGAGGACCGGCGCAAGCTTCTGGAGCGGGGCCTGAACAAGCTCGCCGAGGACCCCTTCACGCCGGTGTCGCAGGCAGTGAGCGGTGAGGACATCCGCGTGGTGTCCGTGGCCACGGGCCTGACCGTCGACTACATGGTTCACCGGGCCTTCCTGATCCTGGTCTCCGTGGCGGTCCTCGACCAGTCGCTCATAGAAGACGAGTAGCCGGGAGCCGGGCCCGTGTTCAATATGTTCGAGGAGCTCTTCGCACCGGGACGCAAGCACACGCGTGACGAGCAGAACCGTCTGGAGCTGACCCGCGTGGACGTCGGCGACGGCGACCCCGGACGCGGGCCGATAGACCTCGCATCCGGAAAAGTCGTCGTACGGCGGGGCGAGCACCCGGAGGAAGCGGAACCGGCGGAGGAAGCATCGCCGCAGCCGCAGCCGCAGCCGCAGCCGCAGCCGCAGCCGCAGCCGCAGCCGCAGCCGCAGCCGCAGCCGCAGCCGGACCAGCCGGAGTAGCCGGGCGCCGGGCCCGGCCCGGCCGGCCGGGCCGCACCAGGCGGGCCAGCCGGGGCCCGGCGGAGTTGGAGCAGCCGGGCCAGGTGGAGCAGCCGGGCCAGGTGGACCGGTCGGGCCAGGTGGAGTAGCCAGGGTCCCGCGGAGTTGGAGCAGCCGGGCCAGCCGGGGCCCGGCGGAGTTGGAGCAGCCGGACCAGGTGGACCAGCCGGGCCAGGTGGAGCAGGCGGGCCAGCCGGGGCCCGGCGGAGTAGGAGCAGCCGGACCAGCCGGACCAGCCGGACCAGGTGGACCGGCCGGGCCAGGCGGAGTGGGAGCAGCTGGGCCAGCTGGACCAGGTGGAGCAGCCGGGCCAGGCGGAGTAGTCGGGCGGCAGGCCCGGGCCAGCCGTCCTCACGTCACCTGGAGTTCCAGGATCCGGTCGTCCCCGTCCTCCGGGGAGCCCCTGCCGTCCGTTTCGCTCGTCACCAGCCACAGCTTGTCGCCGCCCGCCGACACCACCGTCCGCAGCCTGCCGTACTCGCCCTCGAGGAACGCCTGCGGATCGGCCGCGGCCTCCGTGCCCTTCAAGGGGATCCGCCACAGGCGCTGACCCTTCAGCCCCGCCATCCATATCGAGCCCTCGGCGAAGGCGATCCCGCTGGGTGACGCGTCGTCCGTGTGCCACTTCGCGACCGGGTTGTGGAACGCGGGGTCGTCGCTGTCGCCCTCCGCCTCCGGCCAGCCGTAGTTGTCGCCCGGCTTGATCTGGTTGAGCTCGTCCCAGGTGTCCTGGCCGAACTCGGCGGCGAACAGACGCTGCTCGGAGTCCCAGGCGAGGCCCTGCACATTGCGGTGGCCGTACGAGTACACCGGGGAGTCCGGGAAGGGGTTGCCCGGGGCCGGTTCGCCCTCCGGGGTCAGCCGCAGGATCTTGCCGCCCAGCGAGGACTTGTCCTGGGACAGCCCGGTGTCACCGCTCTCGCCGGTGCCCGCGTACAGCATCCTGTCCGGACCGAAGGCGATCCGGCCGCCGTTGTGGATGAAGCCCTTGGGGATGCCGCGGAAGACCGTGTTCGGGGCGCCCAGCTGCTGGCCCGCCGGTTTCTCCTCCTCGTACAGCAGGCGGGCGATGCGGTTGTCCGACTCCGTCGTGAAGTACGCGTAGACCATGTGGTCCGACGCGAACGACGGCGACAGCGCGAGGCCCAGCAGACCGCCCTCGCCGGCCGCCGAGACACCCGGCACCTCGCCCACCTCGGTCTTCTTGCCCGTCTTCGTGTCCACCCGGGTGATCGTGCCCTCGTCACGGGAGGAGACCAGCAGATCGCCGTCCGGCAGCGGGGCCAGACCCCAGGGGCTCTTCAGGTCCTCGGTGACCGTGCGCAGCACCTTGACCGACCCCTTGGCCGGTGCGACCTCGTCGGTGGCCCGCGCGGAGGGCGGGGCCTGCGTGCCCGTGCGGCTGGGCGACGCCGTGTCGCCGCCGCCCGAGCCACCGCCGCCTCCGCTCTCGTCGGAGGAGCAGCCGGCCGTGAGCAGAAGCGTGGCCGCGGCCAGTACGGCCGTCACAGCTCTACGTTGCACGATCATGGTCCCTTCGACGCGACGGGTTCTCCTTGTCATACCTCGCTCGCGCCCCACGAGTTCCCGATCCGCGAAGTCCGACTCCGACTCCGGCCTCAGTCCCACGATCCCTGCGCCCTGGGCAGTCCCGCCACCTCGGCCAGGTCCGCCGCCGACAGCCGCAGCCGCGCCGCACGCGCGTTCTGCGCCACCCACCGCTCGTGCTTCGCCCCCGGTACGGGCACCACGTGCGGACCCTGCGCGAGCACCCACGCCAGCGCCACCTGGCCCGGTGTGACGTCCGGCCCGATCCGGGCCGCCACCCGGCGCAGGCCCGCCACGATCGGCTGGTTCGCCGCCATCATCTCGGCCGTGAAACGGGGGTGGCGGGCGCGCAGGTCCTCCCGCTCGAAGCCCTCGCCCGGGGTCAGCGTCCCGGTGAGGAAGCCGTTGCCCAGGGGCATCGCCGCCAGGACACCGATCCCACGCGCCGCACACCACGGCAGCAGGGTCTGAAGCGCCTCCCTCGACCACACCGACAGCTCGGCCTGCACCGCGCTGACCGGGAACACCTGCTGCACCCGTTCCAGTTGACGGACCGTCGCATCGTGCAGCCCCGCGCCCGCACCCGTCCCCGACCGGCGCCCGGCCCGCGCGCCCACGGCGGACAGCCCCAACGCCCGTACCTTTCCCGCCTGTACGAGTTCCGCCAGCGCGCCCCACGTCTCCTCGACGGGCACCTCCGGGTCCGCGCGGTGCAGCTGGTAGAGGTCGATGACATCCGTCTGGAGGCGGCGGAGCGAGGCGTCGCACGCCCGTTTCACATAGCCGGGGCGGCCGTTGGCCACGATGTGCTGATCGCCCACCAGCAGACCGACCTTCGTCGACACGAAGGCGTCGCCCCGCCGCTGCCTCAACACCCGCCCCACCAGCAGCTCGTTGGTGAACGGGCCGTACATGTCGGCCGTGTCCAGTAGCGACGAGCCCTCGTCCAGGGCCCGGTGCACGGCCCGCACCGACTCCTCGCCACGCTGCCGAGACGCGCTGTACGCCCAGCTCATCGGCATGCACCCGAGGCCAACGGCCCCCACCTCGAGCGCTGCCGCGCCGATCGTCCTGCGCTCCACCTGGTCGTGAACCTCTCTCTCCTTGCACCCCAAACCTAACCTCTGTACGCACAGGGGTTCGCCTACGCTCGTGACCATGACTGCTGACGTGTGGCTCCCCATCCCGCCGGAGGAGATCGAGGGCCTGCCCGAAGGGCCCGACTACCTCTTCTGGAACGGCGATCACGACTACCCCGGGGACCCGGCCGACTGCGCGTTCTACGTCGTCCCGTACATGAAGCCCGTCGAGGTGTGCGTACGCCCCTTGCCGGACATGACCCATGTCCAGGTGCTCCAGACGCTGTCCGCCGGCGTCGACAACGTCCTGCCCGGGCTCGGACACCTGCGCCCTGGCGTGCGGTTGTGCAACGCGCGCGGGGTGCACGAGGCGAGCACCGGTGAGCTGGCCCTCGCCCTGATCCTGGCCTCGCTGCGCGGCATCCCCGACTTCGTACGGGCGCAGGACCAGGGGAAGTGGCGGGGCGGGTTCCGGCCCGCGCTCGCCGACAAGTCCGCGCTCATCGTCGGCTACGGCTCGATCGGCGCCGCCATCGAGGACCGGCTCGCGCCCTTCGAGCTCGCGCGGGTGGCGCGCGTCGCGCGCTCTGAGCGCACCACGGCGCGCGGACCGGTGCATCCGCTCACCGAACTGCCCGCCCTCCTGCCCGAGGCGGACATCGTGATCCTCGCCACGCCCCTCACCGATCAGACAAGAGGGCTGGTGGACGCCGAGTTCCTGGCACGGATGAAGGACGGCGCACTGCTCGTGAACGTGGCGCGAGGGCCCGTCGTCGACACCAAGGCGCTGCTCGCCGAGCTGGAATCGGGCCGCCTCACGGCCGCCCTCGACGTCACCGATCCGGAGCCACTGCCTCCGGGACACCCCTTGTGGCAGGCGCCCGGCGTACTCATCAGCCCCCATGTCGGCGGCCCGACATCCGCGTTCCGGCCGCGCGCCGAACGGCTGCTCGTGGACCAATTGGGTCGATTCGTGAACCACGAACCGTTGCGGAACGTGATCCTTACGACGGGGGCGGGCGACGCCTAGTCCACTTCGGACACCCTCCGCATTCCCTCGGATGCGGGGTGTGTCGCTGTCGCCACTTGTCGTTACGGAGAGTAGAGGAACTATGTCCCTGAGTGACGAGACTGGTGTATCGTCCCGACAGGGGCTGCGCCGCGCACCGACCGGCGCCGGGGATGGACATTGCAGACTGTGAGGGGGGCGACGGGCGATGCACGGCCAATGGACGAACGATCCGACGCGGCGGGGCCGCCGACGGCAACCCTGGCGCACGGCCGCGCGCAGACGCGGCCACAGCGGCCATCACCAGCACCGCCGGAACAGCGGTCGCCGCCACCACGAACACCCCGCGCATCCGGCCCCCGCCGCGCACCGGAGGGTCCGGTGAGTTCCCCCGGGGCACTGTTGGCCCGCCGGGCGGTCCCCGGCGGAGGCACGAGCCTGGTCTCGCAGCTCGTCCTCGCCCTGGTGTGCGCGGCATACGCCGTCGGTTCCGCGCTCGGCTGGGGCTCCCCCCGACTCGCCCTGATCATGGGCGACTTCGGGCTGAGCGCCGCGGCGGGCACCGCGGCCGTGTCCTGTTTCCTCTACGCCCGGCGCCCGAGCCGCTTCCGGCCCGCCTGGCTGCTGTTCGCGCTGTCCTCCGCGATGGCCTCCCTCGGCAACCTCGTCTGGGGCTGGTACGAGGTCGTGCTCGGCAAGGACGTGCCGAGCCCCAGCTTCGCCGACCTGTTCTTCCTGTGCTTCGCCCCGCCCGCCATCGTGGGACTCCTGGTCCTCGCCAAGCGACCGGTGACCAAGGCCGGCTGGGTCTGCATGGTCCTCGACGCCTGGCTGATCGGCGGTTCGCTGCTCACCCTGTCCTGGAGCCTCGCCCTGGCCCAGGCGGCGAGGTTCGACGGGCCGAGCGTCGCGCACACCGCGCTGTCGCTGGCCTACCCCCTGCTCGACATCGCCCTCGTCAGCATGGTCCTGGCGCTGCACTTCCGGCGCTCCAGCGTGAACCGCTCCGCCGCGAACACCGCGATCGGCGCGCTCGCCCTGACCGTGGGCTGCGACGCCCTGTTCACTTCGCCCCTGATGCACAACAACTACCACTCGGGCCAGTTGCTCGACGCGGGCTGGTTCGCCGGCTCGCTGCTGCTGGCGTACGCGCCCTGGGTCGGCTCCGGCCACGGCGGGCCGGGCGAACCCGAGGGGCACACGCGCGTGGTGCACGAACACCGCCCCGCCCGGCAGCACCCCGGCAGGCCCGGCGGGCCCCGGCCAGTGCCCCGCCAGGTCCAGGGCCATGTCCAGGCGCCGCCCCCCGGGCAGGGGCCCGTGCCCGCCCCCGGAGGCGATCACGGCCGCTATCCGGTCAACCGGCCCATCACCGGCTCGCTGGCCGCGCTCACGCCGTATCTGGCCGCCGCCGTGTGCACGCTGGGCATCCTCTACAACGTCCTCAACGGCCGCAGCCCCGACCGCGTGGTGCTCATCACCGCGGGCGGCGTCGTCCTCGCCCTCGTCGTGCGCCAGGGCATCATGCTGCTCGACAACATCACCCTCACCCAGGAACTGGCGCAGAAGGAGAACCACTTCCGGTCCCTGGTCCAGGGCTCGAGCGACGTCATCATGATCGCCGCCCCGAGCGGGATGCTGCGGTACGTCAGCCCGGCCGCCGCCGGCGTTTACGGCCGGTCCGCGGAGGACCTCGTCGGCACCGAACTGGCCCACCTCATCCACCCGGAGGACCTGGGCTGCGTGGTGCACGAGCTGCGCCGCTTCCTCGCCGCCAGCCCCGGCGACGAACCCACCACCCGGATCGAGTGCCGCTTCAAGTCCGGCGACGGCGGCTGGCTGAACGTCGAGTCCACGGTCAACCGGCACCACGGCGGCCTCATCTTCAACAGCCGGGACGTCACCGAACGGGTGCGGCTGCAGGCACAGTTGCAGCACAACGCCGAGCACGACCCGCTCACCGACCTGCCCAACCGCGCGCTGTTCACCCAGCGCGTGCAGCAGGCCCTGTCGGGCCGCCGCTCCACCGACCGCGGCACGGCCGTCCTCTTCATCGACCTCGACGGCTTCAAGGCCGTCAACGACACCATCGGGCACCAGGCCGGTGACGAACTGCTCGTCCAGGCCGCCCGCAGGCTCCAGGACTCCGTCCGGTACGGCGACACCGCCTCCCGGCTCGGCGGTGACGAGTTCGCCGCCCTGATCGTCGGCGACGGCACCCGGGACCGGGGCGCGCGTGAACGCCACATAGTGGAACTGGCCGACAGACTGCGGCTGACCCTCTCGCAGCCGTACGACATCGGCGGCAACGATGTCCGGGTCAACGCCTCCATCGGCGTCGCCTTCGCGGAGCCCGGCCTCGGCGCGGGCGAACTGCTGCGCAACGCCGACCTGGCGATGTACCGGGCCAAGGCCTCCGGCAAGGGCCGCGTCGAGCTCTACGCGCCCCAGATGCAGCAGGACGTCGTACGGAAGGCGGAACTGGCCACGCGCCTGCGTGCCGCCCTGCACGACGGCGAGTTCGCGCTGCTGCACCAGCCCGTGGTGGCGCTGGACACCGGCCGGATCACCTCGGTCTCCGCCCAGGCCCGCTGGCGCTCCTCCCAGGGCGTCCTCTTCACGCCCGCCGAATTCCTGCGCGTCACCGAGGACGGCGACAAGACCGCCGAGCTGGACCGCTGGATGCTGGAGGAGGCCGTCGAACAGGCCGCCGAACGCGCAGCGACCGGGCTCGCCGTACCCGTGGCCGTCCGGATGAGCGCCCACCGGCTCCTCGACCGCTCCCTGCCCCTCGGGTCGATCGAGACCCTGCTGACCCGCCACGGGCTGCCCACGGGCGCCCTGGAGATCGAGCTGGCGGACACCGACGCCAGGGTCTCCCTGGACGAGCTGGAGCGCCGTCTGAACGCCTTCAGGCTGCTCGGCGTACGGATCGCGCTGGACGGCTTCGGCAGCGGCTACGCGGCGATCACGGCGCTTCGGCGGCTCCCCGTGGACGTACTGAAACTCGACCGCGGTCTGGTCGAGGGGGTCGTCGAGTCCCCGCGGCTGCACAAGATCACCGGCGGGCTGCTCAGAATCGCCGCCGATCTGGGGCTCCAGTCCGTCGCCGACGGGGTGGACCTGCCGGAGCAGGTGGTCGCCCTGCGCGCGATGGGCTGCACGCATGGTCAGGGCATGGCGTTCTCCGGGCCACTGGACGAGTACCGGCTGCGCCGGGCCCTGTCCACCGGCCGCTATCCGGTGCCGAACGGTCCGGCCGAGCCCGCGTTCGCGGGAGGCGGCCCGGGGGTGTACACAAGTACAGGTGTGCCCGCCGTTTTCGGGGGCGGAACCGCCCTCCGCTCACATAATGAGACTCCCGTCCCACCCACTTGACAGTCGGTGCGTGCCGGGGGGAGGGTCGACTCCATGCGCACCCGAATTCTCGTACTTGGAAAGCGCGTCGGCTGACGCTGGTGATCGTTTCGGACAGACCCGGAACTCCCAGCGACCGCACCCGACGCGCTCCCCTCGCTTGCCTCACGGCACGAGGGGTTTTTTGTTGCACCGGCACCAGTCGGACCGCGACGAAGACGCACGGCACACCGCACAAAACTCGCAAAAACCCTCAGCATCGAGAAGAGAATGCCGATGACCGAGCAGGCCACCGGGGCCCATCACCCGCAGCCGCGGCCCCGTTCCGGAGGACAGCAGTCCGCCCCCGAGCACGTCACGGGTGCGAAGTCCCTCATCCGCTCGCTTGAGGAGGTCGGGGCCGAGACGGTATTCGGCATTCCCGGCGGCACGATCCTTCCCGCGTACGACCCGCTGATGGACTCCACCCGAGTGCGGCATGTGCTCGTCCGGCACGAGCAGGGCGCCGGCCACGCGGCCACCGGCTACGCGCAGGCCACCGGCAAGGTGGGCGTGTGCATGGCCACCTCGGGCCCCGGTGCCACCAACCTGGTCACGCCGATCGCGGACGCGATGATGGACTCCGTGCCGCTGGTCGCGATCACCGGCCAGGTCAACACCAAGGCGATCGGCACGGACGCCTTCCAGGAGGCGGACATCGTCGGCATCACCATGCCGATCACCAAGCACAGCTTCCTGGTCACCAGGGCCGAGGACATCCCGAAGGCGATCGCCGAGGCCTTCTACATCGCCTCCACCGGCCGCCCGGGACCGGTCCTCGTGGACATCCCCAAGGACGTGCTGCAGGCGCAGACGACGTTCTCCTGGCCGCCGCAGCAGGACCTGGCCGGCTACCGCCCGGTAACCAAGCCGCACGCCAAGCAGATCCGCGAGGCCGCGAAGCTCATCACCGGCGCGAAGCGGCCCGTCCTGTACGTGGGTGGCGGCGTCGTGAAGGCGCACGCCACCGCCGAGCTCAAGGTTCTCGCCGAGCTCACCGGAGCGCCCGTCACCACCACCCTGATGGCGCTCGGCGCATTCCCCGACAGCCACCCGCTGCACGTGGGAATGCCGGGCATGCACGGCTCGGTCACCGCCGTCGCCGCGCTGCAGAAGGCCGACCTGATCGTCGCCCTCGGAGCCCGCTTCGACGACCGCGTCACCGGCAAGCTCTCCAGCTTCGCCCCGTACGCCAAGATCGTCCACGCCGACATCGACCCGGCGGAGATCGGCAAGAACCGCGCCGTCGACGTCCCGATCGTCGGAGACGCCCGCGAGGTCATCGCCGATCTGGTCCAGGCCGTGCAGAAGGAGCACAGCGAGGGCCAGACGGGTGACTACGCCGCGTGGTGGAAGGACCTCAACCGCTGGCGCGAGACCTACCCGCTGGGCTACGAGCACCCCGACAACGGCTCGCTCTCGCCCCAGCACGTCATCGAGCGCATCGGACAGCTCGCCCCCGAGGGCACGATCTTCACGGCGGGCGTCGGCCAGCACCAGATGTGGGCCGCGCACTACATCCAGTACGAGAAGCCCGCGACCTGGCTGAACTCCGGCGGCGCCGGGACGATGGGATACGCGGTCCCGGCCGCGATGGGAGCCAAGGCCGGCGCCCCGGACCGCACGGTCTGGGCGATCGACGGCGACGGCTGCTTCCAGATGACCAACCAGGAACTCACCACCTGCGCGCTCAACAACATCCCGATCAAGGTCGCCGTCATCAACAACGGCGCCCTCGGGATGGTCCGCCAGTGGCAGACCCTGTTCTACAACCAGCGGTACTCCAACACGGTGCTGCACTCCGGCCCGGACGACGTCAATCCGGACGCCAAGGGCACCCGGGTCCCCGACTTCGTGAAGCTGTCCGAGGCGATGGGCTGCTACTCGATCCGCTGCGAGTCCCCGGACGACCTCGACAAGGTCATCGAGGAGGCGAACTCGATCAACGACCGCCCCGTCGTGATCGACTTCATCGTCCACGAGGACGCCATGGTGTGGCCGATGGTCGCCGCCGGCACCTCCAACGACGAGATCATGGCCGCCCGGGACGTCCGCCCCGACTTCGGCGACAACGAAGACGACTGAGCGAGGAAGACCCCCAAGACATGTCCAAGCACACCCTCTCCGTCCTCGTCGAGAACAAGCCCGGTGTCCTCGCCCGGATCACGGCCCTGTTCTCCCGGCGCGGCTTCAACATCGACTCCCTCGCGGTCGGCGTCACCGAGCACCCCGAGATCTCCCGCATCACCATCGTGGTCAACGTGATCGAGGCACTTCCCCTCGAACAGGTGACCAAGCAGCTCAACAAGCTCGTCAACGTGCTGAAGATCGTCGAACTGGAATCCGGCTCGGCCGTTCAGCGTGAACTCGTTCTGGTGAAGGTGCGCGCGGACAACGAGACGCGCTCCCAGATCGTCGAGATCGTCCAGCTCTTCCGCGCCAAGACGGTCGACGTCTCCCCGGAGGCCGTCACCATCGAGGCCACCGGCAGCAGCGACAAGCTGTCCGCCATGCTCAAGATGCTGGAACCGTACGGCATCAAGGAACTGGTGCAGTCCGGCACGATCGCGATCGGGCGCGGCGCGCGCTCGATCACGGACCGGTCGCTGCGGGCCCTCGACCGGTCGGCGTAACCAGCGTCAAGGTCGGCGGATTCGGGCGGTCGGGTGATACCGGCCGCCCGTATACCGAGACCCCCGAACCTCACTTCCGCCCGCCGTCATACGGTGGGACGCAACACCTGCACTCAAGGAGAGAACCCAAAGTGGCCGAGCTGTTCTACGACGCCGACGCCGACCTGTCCATCATCCAGGGCCGCAAGGTCGCGGTCATCGGTTACGGCAGCCAGGGCCACGCCCACGCGCTGTCGCTCCGTGACTCTGGTGTCGACGTCCGTGTCGGTCTGCACGAGGGCTCCAAGTCGAAGGCGAAGGCCGAGGAGCAGGGCCTGCGCGTGGTGACCCCCTCCGAGGCCGCCGCCGAGGCCGACGTCATCATGATCCTCGTCCCGGACCCGATCCAGGCCCAGGTCTACGAGGAGTCCATCAAGGACAACCTCAACGAGGGCGACGCGCTGTTCTTCGGCCACGGCCTGAACATCCGCTTCGACTTCATCAAGCCGCCGGCCGGCATCGACGTCTGCATGGTCGCCCCCAAGGGCCCGGGCCACCTCGTCCGCCGCCAGTACGAGGAGGGCCGCGGCGTTCCGTGTATCGCGGCCGTCGAGCAGGACGCGACCGGCAGTGCCTTCGCGCTCGCCCTGTCCTACGCCAAGGGCATCGGCGGCACCCGCGCCGGCGTCATCAAGACGACCTTCACCGAGGAGACCGAGACCGACCTGTTCGGTGAGCAGGCCGTCCTCTGCGGTGGTACGGCCGCGCTGGTCAAGGCCGGTTTCGAGACGCTGACCGAGGCCGGCTACCAGCCGGAGATCGCGTACTTCGAGTGCCTGCACGAGCTCAAGCTGATCGTCGACCTCATGTACGAGGGCGGCCTCGAGAAGATGCGCTGGTCGGTCTCCGAGACCGCCGAGTGGGGCGACTACGTCACCGGCCCGCGGATCATCACGGACGCCACCAAGGCCGAGATGAAGAAGGTCCTCGCCGAGATCCAGGACGGCACCTTCGCGCGTGAGTGGATGGCCGAGTACCACGGCGGTCTGAAGAAGTACAACGAGTACAAGTCGCAGGACGAGCAGAGCCTCCTGGAGACCACGGGCAAGGAGCTGCGCAAGCTCATGTCCTGGGTCGACGACGAGGCGTAAGCCTTGGAGAATGGGGCCGTGGCGCATGCTGCGGCCCCATTTCCGAACCCCGGATCGGGCCTTGTCCGCGGTGACCGGCCACGGATGAGTGATCCTTGCGCGGGGGCGGGAGCCGCCCTTCGCCGCGCCACTACACTGCCGTACTACATACGCGTCAGGCCCACAGCGTCGTGCGTCTCCACGCGGTAGCACCTCCACCGCCTGCGGCCGTCGGGACGGCCGTCCGCATAGGACTGAGTGAGGACCTCACGTGAGCTCGAAACCTGTCGTACTCATCGCTGAAGAGCTGTCGCCCGCGACCGTCGACGCGCTCGGCCCGGACTTCGAGATCCGGCACTGCAACGGAGCGGACCGAGCCGAACTGCTCCCTGCCATCGCCGATGTCGACGCGATCCTGATCCGCTCGGCCACCAAGGTCGACGCCGAGGCGGTCGCCGCCGCCCGCAAGCTGAAGGTCGTCGCACGAGCCGGCGTCGGCCTGGACAACGTGGACGTCTCCGCCGCCACCAAGGCCGGCGTGATGGTCGTCAACGCCCCCACCTCGAACATCGTCACCGCCGCCGAGCTCGCCTGCGGTCTGCTGCTGGCCACCGCGCGCCACATCCCGCAGGCCAACACCGCGCTCAAGAACGGCGAGTGGAAGCGCAACAAGTACACCGGCGTCGAGCTGGCCGAGAAGACCCTCGGCGTCGTGGGCCTCGGGCGCATCGGCGCGCTCGTCGCCCAGCGGATGTCCGCGTTCGGCATGAAGGTCGTCGCGTACGACCCGTACGTCCAGCCCGCGCGGGCCGCGCAGATGGGCGTCAAGGTGCTGTCCCTGGACGAGCTCCTCGAGGTCTCCGACTTCATCACCGTGCACCTGCCGAAGACCCCCGAGACCCTCGGTCTCATCGGCGACGAGGCCCTGCACAAGGTCAAGCCGAGCGTCCGCATCGTGAACGCCGCGCGCGGCGGGATCGTCGACGAGGAGGCGCTGTACTCGGCGCTCAAGGAGGGCCGTGTCGCCGGCGCCGGCCTCGACGTGTACGCGAAGGAGCCCTGCACGGACTCCCCGCTGTTCGAGCTCGACCAGGTCGTCTGCACCCCGCACCTCGGCGCGTCCACGGACGAGGCGCAGGAGAAGGCCGGTATCGCCGTCGCCCGCTCGGTGCGTCTCGCGCTCGCCGGTGAGCTGGTCCCGGACGCGGTGAACGTCCAGGGCGGCGTCATCGCCGAGGACGTCAAGCCGGGTCTGCCGCTCGCCGAGAAGCTCGGCCGGATCTTCACCGCGCTCGCGGGCGAGGTCGCGGTCCGCCTCGACGTCGAGGTGTACGGCGAGATCACCCAGCACGACGTGAAGGTGCTGGAGCTCTCCGCGCTGAAGGGCGTGTTCGAGGACGTCGTCGACGAGACCGTGTCGTACGTCAACGCCCCGCTGTTCGCCCAGGAACGCGGCGTCGAGGTGCGGCTGACGACCAGCTCGGAGTCCTCGGACCACCGCAACGTGGTGACCGTGCGCGGCACGCTCGGCAACGGCGAGGAGGTGTCGGTCTCCGGCACGCTGGCCGGTCCCAAGCACCACCAGAAGATCGTCGCGGTCGGAGAGTACGACGTCGACCTCGCGCTCGCCGACCACATGGTGGTGTACCGGTACGCGGACCGTCCCGGTGTCGTCGGCACGGTCGGGCGGATCTTCGGTGAGGCCGGGATCAACATCGCCGGGATGCAGGTTTCGCGGTCGGTGGCCGGGGGCGAGGCCCTCGCGGTACTGACGGTGGACGACACGGTTGCCCCCGGCGTGCTGACGGAGGTCGCCGAGGAGATCGGCGCGACGTCTGCTCGATCGGTCAACCTGGTCTGAGGTGACCGTCGTCTGGGGGCTGCCGCCCCCAGGCCCCCGCTTTCGGCCCTGAAGGGGCCTCGTCTCAAACGCCGGACGGGCTGGTATGTCAGCCCGTCCGGCGTTTTACCGTTCGCCTAGACGTGACAGTCCTCCTCAACCGTCTCCCGTACCGTCACCCCGCGAAGCGTCCGCAACGCCACCATCGCCGCCCCCAGCAACATCACCACCCCCGCGATCGCCGCCGTCTGCATCCCGTGGGCGTAGGCCTCCCTGGCCGTCGTGACCAGCGCGTCTCCCGTGCGCGCCGGGAGCTGTCGGGCCACCGCCAGCGCCCCACCCAGGGTCTCCCGGGCAGGCCCCGGCGCCGAGCCCGGCATCTCGTGGCGGTAGACCGCCGTACCGATCGAGCCCAGTACGGCCATGCCCAGCGCGCCCCCGAACTCCGCGCCCGTCTCCAGCAGGGAGGACGCGGCGCCCGCCTTGTCGACGGGGGCGGTGCTCAGGCCCAGATCCATCATCTGGGACATCACGACCACGATCCCGGCCGCCAGGACACCCGCCCCGGCCAGCACCAGCCACAGCGAGTCCGTGCCGACCAGGGCCAGCAGGCCGTAGCCGCAGGCCGCCGTGACGAAGCCGCCGGCGACGACCTGGGCGCGCCGCACGCCCCGCTGGACCAGGGCGCCGGCGAGCGGTGCGGCGACGCCGACCAGGACCGTCGGCAGCAGGCCCCAGAGGGCGGCCTCCAGGGAGCTCTTGCCCAGCACCGACTGGAGGTACTGCGTGGTGAAGTACGCCGAGCCCATCATCGCCAACGCCGAGAGCAGGTTCAGGAAGACGGCCGGGCCGAAGCCCCGACCCCGGAACAGCGCGGGGGAGATGAGCGGTGAGGCGGTCGTGCGCTGGCGCTGGACAAAGAGGTACGCGAAGAACAGGCCGACGGTGACCGAGAGGACGTACTCGGTGTGCCAGCCCTCCGAGGGGATCTCCTTCAGGCCGTAGACCACGGGGAGGACGGCCGCCATCGACAGGGGGACGCCGAGGAGATCGAAGCGGCCGGGGTCCGGGTTCTTCGACTCCGGGAGCAGTACCGGGCCCAGGACCAGCAGCAACGCCATCGCGGGCAGGTTGACCAGGAAGACCGAGCCCCACCAGAAGTACTCGAGCAGCAGGCCGCTCATCACCGAGCCGAGAGCGACGCCGCCGGTCATCACACCGGACCACATGCCGATCGCCTTGGCGCGCTGGCCGGGGTCGCGGAACATCGTGCGGATCAGGGCCATCGTCGACGGCATGAGGGTCGCGCCGCCGACACCGAGGACCGCGCGGGCCGCGATCAGGGTCTCCGCGCTGTTCGCGTAGGCGGCGAGCAGCGAGCCCGCGCCGAAGGCGGCGGCGCCGACGAGGAGGAGCCTGCGGCGGCCGACACGGTCGCCGAGCGAGCCCATCGTCATCAGCAGACCGGCCAGGACGAAGCCGTAGATGTCGAAGATCCACAGCTGTTGGGTGCCGGTCGGCTCCAGGTCCGAGCTGATCGCGGGGACCGCGAAGTAGAGGACGGACACGTCCATCGAGACCAGCAGCAGCGGCAGCATCAGCACGCCGAACGCGGTCCATTCGCGGCGTCCGGCACGGGCGCCGGGCCCGGGGGAGACCGTCGTGCTCTTGGGTTCCGTCGAGTTCGTCATGCCGAGGAATGTACGGCTGTATTAAACGGTTGTCTAGAACGATTGTGTAATTCGTTTGTCTAGGACGGCCGTATGGATCGCGGGTAGGGTGGACCCATGGGACACCGTGAGGATCTGCTCGAAGGCGCCAAGCGCTGCCTGCTGGAGAAGGGCTTCGTGCGCACGACGGCGCGCGACATCGTCAAGGAGTCGGGGACCAACCTGGCGTCGATCGGCTACCACTACGGCTCGAAGGACAAGCTCCTCGCGGAGGCGTACGTCTCCCTGGTGGAGGGGCTCTCCGACGACTTCAGCCCCGCCGCCGGGACGGCCGGCGACACCGAACCCGGCTCGGTCGACCGCTTCCAGGAGGTGTGGGCGAACATCATCGGCACCATGCGGCAGCCGGCGTCACTGTGGCGTCTGAGCATGGAGATCGTGGCCCTGGGGGATCAACTGCCGACCGTCCGCGACCACTTGGCGCAGGCTCAGCGCGACGCGAAGCGCGGGCTCATCCCGCTGTTCCTCGGGGGCCGCGAGGAGGACGTGCCGGAGGAGGACGTCGACTCCGCCGGCCAGTTCTACAACACCCTGATGACCGGCCTCATCTGCCAGTACGTCTTCGACCCGACGACGGCACCGACCGCGGAGCAGCTCACCGAGGGGCTGCGGCGGGTCATCGGGGCTTCGGCGCGCTAGACGTACCGCGGGGGCGGGGCGTGGTACGCGGCCGTCGCGATCTCGACGAACGAGCGGAGCAAAGGGTTCGTGTCGCCCTCGTTCCAGGCCACGACCACACGGCTCGGCGGCATGTCGGTCAACGGCACCACGACGAGCCCCTCCGCCGTCCGGTGGTCCAGGACGGTCATGCCGACCGTGCCGTTCCACAGAACGGCCTGCCGGCATTCCTGGACGGCGCGCACCACCGGGCCCTCGCGTGGTTCGCCGCCGCTCCAGTACGACTGCCAGCGCGGGTCGGTCCCCGCCGGGAACACGAACCAGCGGCGGTCCGCCAGATCCGCCAGCCTCAGCCGGTCCCGGCGGGCCAGCGGATCGTCGCCGCGCAGCAGCGCTCCCACCGGGTCGGCGCGCAACTCGTGCACGGTCAGACCCTTCTCGTCGAACGGTCCGCGCGTGAGGGCGATGTCGACCAGACCGGCGCGCAGTCCGCAGGTGGGATCGGTCAGGTCGCTCTCGCGGACGCGGACCTCGACACCCGGGTGCCGACGCCGGTAGGCGTCGGCCAGCCGGGCCGCGCCCGGATCGGTACTGTCGCCCAGCATGCCGACGGTGATGGTGGTGGCCCCGGCCGCCGCCGCCACGCGTACGCGTGTCCGTTCGGCCCGGTCGAGCAGGGCGCGTGCCTCGTCGAGCAGGACCGCGCCCGCCGCGGTGAGCGTGACTCCGGCGGACGACCGGTCGAGCAGCCTGGCGCCGACCTCGGTCTCCAGCTGCTTCATCGCCCGGCTCAGGGGCGGCTGGCTCATGTGCAGCCGGGTGGCTGCCCGGCCGAAGTGGAGTTCCTCGGCGACCGCCACGAAGTAGCGCAGCGTGCGTAGCTCCATGCTGCGACGATACCGAGCCGGTATCGAGGCCGCCGAACGGGTCTTGGACAGCGGTGGTGCCCCGACAGTGGAATCGGAGCATGACAGTTGCGTATGGGATCGCCGCCGGCCTGCTGGCCCTCTTCTATCTCTACTCCGGCGGGGTCAAGGTCGTCCAGACCCGTGAGCGGCTCCGACCGATGATGGCCTGGGTCGACAGCATGCCGATGCCGGCCGTCCGGGCCATCGGAACGATCGAACTCCTCGGCGCGCTCGGGCTGGTCCTCCCGCCGCTGACCGGTGTCGCGCCCTGGCTGGCCCTGGCCGCCGCCATCGGGTTCGTGGCCCTGCAGCTCGGCGCGACCAGAGTGCATCTGCGCCGGGGAGAGCGCGACATCGCCCTCAACCTCACTCTCCTCGCCGCCGGGGCCGTGACTGTCTGGCTGGCGACGACCTGGCTGTGACCAGCGAGGGGACGACGCTCTAGAGCCGCGCACCCTTCAGCGCCATGTGCAGCAACAGCCGGTCCTCCCCGTCGTCCAGGTCCAGGCCCGTCAGCTGCTCCACCCGGGACAGGCGGTAGTACAACGTCTGGCGGTGGATGCCCAGCTCCGCCGCCGTGCGGCCTGCCTGGCCTGCCCGGTCGAGGTAGACCTCGGCGGTGCGGGCCAGTTCCTGGTGGGCGGGGGAGAGCAGGGTGCGTACGGCGGGGTCCTGGGCCAGGTCCGGGGGGAGTGCTGTCAGGAGGCGGTACGGGCCGATGGCGCCCCACTCCGCGACCGGGCCGAGATGCGGCTGGGCCAGGGCCGCGCGGGCGGCCGCCGATGCCTCCTGCCAGGCGGCGCCCAGACCGGCCAGGCCGGTGCGCGGCGCGCCGACACCGGCCGCGACCCCGCCCTCCGTCTCCTTCAGCAGCCGGGACGCCGCCGCCAGCGCCGGGGCGGGTACGTCCGTCGCGCGGAGCCTGATCAGCAGGGCCAGGCTCTGGGCCGCCGTACCCCACGGCACCGTGCACACCGCCGTCGCGTGCGGCACCGTACGGGCCGACGGGGCGTCGTCGGGGTCCGCCGACGGCCAGGGCGCGACGCACACCACCGTGTGCGGGCCCTCGCCGCGCGTCCCCAGGGCCGTACGCAGCGCCGCCACCGCCATGTCCCGCTGCCAGCCGCGCTCGGCCGTCAGCACCGTCCGGAACTCGCGGGTCAGGTCGGCGCCCGCCTGCGCGTCGTCCGCGAGCAGCGCGCCGATCCGGTCCGTCACCTCCATGGCCGCCGTGAGCTGCTCCGCCGAGGGCCCCGGATCGTCGTCCAGCAGCCAGACGTAACCGACGACGACACTCCTATGGCGTACGGGGAGGCAGATCCGTCCCCGGTACACCCCCGCCTCCGGTGTGGGCGGGATACGGACCGGGCCGGTCGCCCGGGTGATGCCGAAGCCCTCGAACCACGCGCGTACCGCCGATGTCGAGCGGCGGGTCAGGATCGAGCGGGTGCGGACGGGGTCCAGCGCCGACGGGTCCAGCTCGACCTCGTCGTACGCGCCGAAGGCGAGCAGCTCGAAGTCGCGGTTCTCCAGCGTCGCGGGGGCGCCGAGAAGCTCCGAGATGTCGTCCACCAGTTCCTGATAGTCGCCGTGGTGGTCGCCGCTGGCCTGGCTCATACGGGCATTCTCGCGCATTCCCCCGCCGCCTTCAGACATCTGTATGAGATCTGGGGCACGGATGCGTGACAGCTGTCGATGGCCCACGATCGGAGGGATCCTTAGGTTTCACGGTGGTTCTCCGTTTACCGGCCTTTTGTGGAGGTGCCCCGTGCTGGGTCCCGTGATTCTCGCCGCCTCGCGCAGCGACCGGATGCGCCGGCTGATCTCGGCCGCCCCGGTGACCAGGCCGGTCGTCGACCGCTTCATCCCCGGCGAGACCGTCGACGACGTCGTACCGATCGTCCAGGACCTCACCGACCGGGGCCTGGAAGTCACCCTCGATGTGGTCGGCGAGGACATCACCACCCCCGAGCAGGCCGCCGCCGCCCGGGACGCCTACCTCGAGCTGGTCGAGCGGCTCGGGGAACTGGAACTGGGCACCCGCGCCGAGATGTCCGTCAAGCTGTCGTTGTTCGGGCAGGCGCTGCCGGGCGGCCACGAGCTGGCCCTCGCCAACGTCAGGCCCGTCGTCGAGGCGGCGGCCGCGATCGGTACGACGGTCACGCTCGACGCCGAGGACCACACCACCCTCGACTCGATGTTCGCCGTCCACGAGGAGCTGCGGAAGGACTTCCCGCAGACCGGCTGCGTCATCCAGGCCTACCTGTACCGCACCGAGGCCGACGCCCGCCGCCTCGCCGACAGCGGCAGCCGCGTACGGCTCGTGAAGGGCGCCTACAAGGAGCCCGCCGAGGTCGCCTACCAGCAGAAGTCCGAGACCGACAAGGCGTACGTCCGCGTCCTGCGGATCCTGATGGAGGGCGAGGGGTACCCGATGATCGGGTCCCACGACCCGCGCCTCATCTCCATCGCCCAGGAACTCGCCCGGCGCTCGAGCCGCAAGCCCGACGAGTACGAGTTCCAGATGCTGTACGGGATCAGGAGCGACGAGCATCTGCGGCTCGCCGCGGAAGGTCACCGGATGCGCGTCTACACCGCCTACGGGACGGACTGGTACGGCTACTTCATGCGGCGGCTGGCGGAGAAGCCCGCCAACCTCCTCTTCTTCGGACGATCGATCCTCACCAAGGGCTGAGCCCGACCCGCCGAGCCCGACCCCCCGCTCGCTTAAGGAGTTTCAGGACACCATGGACGCCGTCACCCAGGTCCCCACCCCCGTCAACGAGCCGGTGCACGGCTACGCCCCCGGATCGCCCGAGCGGGCCCGCCTCGAGGTCAAGCTCAAGGAGCTCGCCGAGAACCCCGTCGACCTGCCGATGACCATCGGCGGTGTGAAGCGGATGGGCGGCGGCGAGGCCTTCCAGGTCGTGCAGCCGCACAACCACAAGGCGGTGCTGGGCACCTACCGCAACGCCACCCAGCAGGACGCCCAGGACGCGATCGACGCGGCCCTCGCCGCCGCGCCCGCCTGGCGCGCGATGTCGTTCGACGACCGGGCCGCGATCATCCTGCGCGCCGCCGAACTGCTGGCCGGCCCCTGGCGCGAGACCCTCGCCGCCTCCACCATGCTCGGCCAGTCGAAGACCGCCCAGCAGGCGGAGATCGACTGTCCGTGCGAGCTGGTCGACTTCTGGCGCTTCAACGTCAAGTACGCGCGTGACCTGCTCGCCGAGCAGCCGCCCGCCAACTCCCCGGGCGTCTGGAACCGTCTCGACCACCGCCCCCTCGAAGGCTTCGTCTACGCGATCACCCCCTTCAACTTCACGGCGATCGCGGGCAATCTGCCCACCGCGCCCGCCCTCATGGGCAACGTGGTGGTCTGGAAGCCGTCGCCCACGCAGACCCACGCCGCCGTCCTCCTCATGCGGCTGCTGGAGGAGGCCGGACTCCCCAAGGGCGTCATCAACCTCGTCACCGGTGACGGCCTCGAGGTCTCCGAGGTCGCCCTGGAGCACCGCAACTTGGCCGGGATCCACTTCACGGGCTCCACGAAGACCTTCCAGCACTTGTGGAAGACGGTCGGCGCCAACATCGAGAAGTACCGCTCCTACCCGCGGCTCGTCGGCGAGACCGGCGGCAAGGACTTCGTCGTCGCCCACCCGAGCGCCGACCGGGCGGTCCTCAAGACGGCCCTCACCCGCGGTGCCTTCGAGTACCAGGGCCAGAAGTGCAGTGCGACCTCCCGCGCCTACATCCCGGCGTCCATCTGGAACGACGGTTTCCGCGAGGAGTTCGCCGCCGAGGTCGACCGCCTGACCATGGGCGACGTCACCGACCTCACCCACTTCATCGGGGCGGTCATCGACGAGCGCGCCTTCGCCAAGAACAAGGCGGCCATCGACCGGGCGAAGTCCGACCCGACGTGCACGATCGTGGCGGGCGGCTCGTACGACGACTCGGTGGGCTGGTTCGTCCGCCCGACGGTCGTGGAGTGCACGGACCCGGCGAACCCGGTCTTCACCACCGAGTACTTCGGCCCGTTCCTCGCCGTCTACGTCTACGAGGACGACAAGTACGACGCCATGCTGACGCAGATGGAGTCCGTGTCCGACTACGCGCTGACCGGCTCGGTCATCTCCGGTGACCGCGCGGCGGCCGCGTACACGATGGAGAAGCTGCGCTACGCGGCCGGCAACTTCTACATCAACGACAAGTCGACCGGCGCGGTCGTCGGGCAGCAGCCGTTCGGCGGGGGGCGCGCGTCCGGCACCAACGACAAGGCGGGCGCCCCGCAGAACCTGATGCGCTGGACCCTGACCCGCGCCATCAAGGAGACCCTGGTCGCCCCGACCGACTACACCTACCCGCACATGGGCTGACGGCCACGGACAACGGATCAATGACGCCGGGCCCGCACCCACACGGGCCCGGCGTCCGCTCCGTTACCCCTTATCGCAGGTCGTACGGCCCGGCTGCCAGCGACAGGCGAGCGCGGCGAAGCCGCCGTCCGTGACCACCGGTACGGCCAGGGTGGCGTCGCCGCGTACGGTCCGCGCCTCGCGCACCAGACCCGACGGGCCGTCCGTCACCGTCTCCACCAGCCAGCGTCCGGCGCCGAGCCGCAGCGGTACGTCCGCCGTCCGCGCCGCGCCCGCGAACGTGCCGCCGACGAACCAGCGGCCGTCCGCCGCCCGCCGGGCCAGTACGGCGGAGCGCCCCGGGTCACCGGTCAGCAGCCGGGTCTCCTCCCAGCGTCCGGGCAGCTGCTCCAGATAGCGGCGGGCCTCGGGCCGGGCCTCGTAGGACTCCGGGGTCCCGGCCAGATTCTGGATGCCCGACTCGTAGAGCACCGTCAGGCCCAACTCACCCGCGTCGGAAGCCGCGTTGGGGCGCGCCGGGCGGTGGAAGGCGCCCGGGGTGAAGTCCATCGAGCCGATCACGTTACGGGTGAAGGGGAGCGAGGCGAGCTGCTCGGCGGTGTTGTTGCGCTTCTCCTCGCCGCCCACGCCCTCCATCGTCATGACCTGCGGCCAGGTGCGCTGCATGCCCTTAGGGATCGTCGAACCATGGAAGTTGACGAGGAGGTGATGGCGGGCCGTCGCCTCCAGGACCTCGTCGTACCAGCGCATGCGGTCCTGCGACTCCGAGTCCATGAAGTCGATCTTCACGCCCCTGACGCCCCAACTGGCCAATGTGCCGAGCCATTTCTCGCGTTCCGCCGGGTCCGTGAGCAGGCTGTAGTGCAGCCAGACCTGGACGCCGACACCCTTCGCCGCCGCGTAACGGACCAACTCCGGCATCCAGTTGTTCGTCTGCCAGTCCGGGTCGATGACGTCCCATTCCCCGGGCTTGTAGTACCAGCCCGCGTCCACGACCTCGTACGGCCAGCCCCGCTCGGCCGTGTAGTCGACGTAGGCCTTCTGCGCCGCAAGGCTCTGCCCCGCCGTCTTGCCGCCCGCGAGCCAGGTCCACAGGGCGGGGCCCGGCTTGATCCAGGCCGTGTCCCGGACCCGGGAGGGCGCGGCGAGGTCGTCGACGAGGGTGGACTCGGTGACGGTGGCCAGGTCGCCGGTGACGATCGTGCGCCAGGGAGTGGTCAGGGAGCCGGTCGTGGTCCGCACCGGCTCGTCGTTCCAGAGGCTCACCTTGTACGTCGGTGAGTTCGCTTCGTGCGTCAAGTGGGCGCCCGCGTAAGCGCCGTTGAGGTCCGACTCGGCGATGAGCGCGTAGCCGCCGGGAGTGTCGAAGAGGGCCTGCATCGAGTAGCCGCCCGCCGGGGCCGTCGCCGCCGACTCGTAGCGTTTGAAGGGGAGTTCGTTGTCAGCTCGGTAGGCGTTGACGACGGCGGTGGTGTCCGGGGGGAGCGTGAAGGCGGAGGCTTCGCGCAGGACGTCGCCGGTGGTGCGCGGCAGGGTGTAGCGGTAGGCGACGCCGTCCGGGGCCACCCGGACCAGCAGCTCCAGGCGGGCACCTTCGGCCGTACGGAAGCGGAAGCGGGACTCGGTCATCCGGGCAACCCGCTTGCGGGACTTGCCCGTTGTCGAGGTGTACCGCTCGGTGACCGTGCGGGTGGAGCGGCCGGCCAACTCCAAACCCCTTGATAAGTCGGCCTGTTCGGTGACCAGGCCCAAGGGGGAGGGGGCGAGGACCTGTTCACCGGCGCGGCTCACCGTGAGGGTCGGCCGCCCGTCGGCCGGGTCCAGTGCGACAACGGCCGTGGGGGAGCCGGGCGGGGCCTTCACCTCCCAGGCCGCAGCCGCCGTTCCCGTATGCCCTGTCGCGGCAGCCTCGGCAGGCAGTGCTGTCACCGCGGTGGCGAGCAGGGCGGAGGCGAGTGTCAGCGCGATCGACATAGAAGTACCCCGCCAGTCGTCATTCAGCGTCATTCATCCGATGACTGTGAGGCTGGTGGGTGGAAATAGGGCTGTCAAGGTGTAGTGCAGCGCCGTCTGTATGCCGTAGGTCGGATCAATCGAGCTTCGGCCATGCGTAGGCCATTCCTAGGCCACTCGGAATACTGGAACCATGGCTCCCGCGCTGCGCACCGCCCACACCGCTGACCTCACCGCCGCCCAACTCGCCGCCGCCCGCGGCCTCTTGGACGCCGCCTTCGACGGTGACTTCTCCGACGAGGACTGGGACCACGCGCGCGGCGGCATCCACGCCCTCGTCCACGACGACACCGGGCTCCTCGCCCACGGCTCGGTCGTCATGCGCCGCGTCCTGCACCGGGAGCGCTGGCTGCGCGTCGGCTATGTGGAAGCGGTCGCCGTCCGCGCCGACGCCCGCCGCCAGGGCCTCGGCGGACAGGTGATGGACGCGCTGGAGCGGTACGTCGACGGCGGCTACGACTTCGGCGCGCTGTCCGCGAGCGCGGCCGGCTCCGCCCTCTACACGGCCAGGGGCTGGCAGCGCTGGCCGGGGCGGATCAGCGCCCTCGGCACGGCGGGAGTGGTCCGCCTTCCGGACGAGGAGGGCCACCTTTTCGTCCGCCCGGCCGCTGTCACTTCCCTCGACCCCTCGGACGGGCTGATCTTCGACTGGCGCGATGGCGACGTGATGTGAAAAGGCCAGGTCAGCCGGGTGTGACCCAATCGACCGTCTCAGATAGTAGGAAGTCCGAGTAATTGTGGAGACAGATGCCCTGTCCTCACCTAGCTTTGTAGAAGCCGAACGTGTCGCATGACCAAGCGAATGACGGTAGTGAGCCGGTACCCGGCGCAGGCAACCCCTGCGGTACCGCCGCTCCCCGTCCGACCCGGCGTCTCCCCCTGCCGTACTCCCTGCTTCCCTGAAGGAGTCGATCTCCCATGGCCGAGACGACCGTCCGCCGCCGAGTCCGCCACGTCTCCCCGACGAGCGAGTCCGACCGCAAGAACGCCGCCGCAGCCCTCCAGCGCGCCCTCGACCGCCGGGACAACGGCGGCCAGACAGGACACTGAGGCGTCACGGAGGCGTCATTGAGGTCGGAGAGGGCTCGCTAGGCGCGCCGCACCTCGAAGTGGTCGATGCGCTCCCCGCTCTGCGCCAGCGCGGACACCACGAGCCGGGGAGCGGTGCCCGGCACGCCCGCCTTCGCCTCCACCGAGAGGAACGAGTAGCCGGTGTAGCGCACGCGTGACCACTCCACGGTGTCCTCGTGCCGCTCGCCCGACTTCGTCCAGAAGTAGCTGTCCACCGATTCCCGGTCGGCGACCTTCCCCTCGAAGCTGTCCTTCACCCCGTACGGGAACCCGTACAGGCTCTGGCCCGCGCCGCCCGCGGTGACGTACACGGTGCCGTCCCGCGTCGGGTCGGTCGACGCGCCGACCGGTACCCGCCGGCCCACCCGGCCGCCCCTGAGGGCGTCCGTCCGCTCGTACACATGGTTGTGGCCGTTGATCACCAGATCCACCTGGTGCTTGTCGAAGAGCGGCAGCCAGGCGTCCCGTACCCCGTCGTCGGAGGCGTGGGTGGACGTCGAGTACGTGCAGTGGTGGAAGAAGACCACGACGAAGTCGATCGCGTCCGACGCGCGCAGCTCGGCGAGCCGCCGGTCCAGCCACGCCGTCTGACGGCCGTCGGAGTGGCCGAAGTTGGCGGGGATCTCGTACGACACGTCGTTCGCGTCGAGCGCCACGACCCCGACGTTGCCGTACGTGAACGAGTAGGCGCCCGGGGTCCGTCGGGCGTCGAAGCCGTTGTCCGGGAGCGACCAGCGGGCCGACTGGCCGCCGTACCCGTTGGGCGAGTACCAGGCCTCCATGTCGTGGTTGCCGGTCGTCACCATCCACGGCACCGATTTGGCGACCGTCTCCGTCTGCTTCAGGAACAGGTCCCAGGCGGTCGGGTCGTAGCTGTCCGACTTCTCGCCGTGCCCGGTGACGTCCGCGTAGCAGATGTCGCCCGCGTGGAGATGGAAGGCGGGGTTCCGGGCAAGGAGCCCGCGGTCGTTGGCGAGCGCGTCGGGCGTGACGCCCTGGTCGCCGAAAGCCGTGAACACGAAGCTCGCGGGAGCGGTCGCGGGCGCCGTGCGGAAGGTGTGGAGCGTCGCGGCATGCGCCCGGGAAGCCGGGTCGAAGCCCTCGTGGCCGACTCCGTAGTAGTACGTCGTCCCGGGCCGCAGCCCGTCGAGGGCCGCGTGCACGTAGTACTGGTCCAGGTCGAGGCGTACGCCCGTCAGGCCCGGCGTGTGCAGGGGGCGCAGCTCGGCGTCGACGCGGTGGCTCAGGTTCCCGGGCGTCGGTCCGACCCGCACGTACGGCTTCCGCACCGCGAACGGCACCTGCCAGGAGATCCGCATCTGCGTCTTCGGGTCGGCGCCGAAGGCCAGATGGCGGCCGAAGGGGGTCACGGCGGAGCCGGGGACCCTGCGGGTCGCGGGATTCGCCGTACCCGTGCTCGACGAACAGCCCGTGACCAGGCCGCCGCCGGCCAGCGCGCCCGCCGTCACCAGCGCGCGGCGCCGGGTGAACCGCGTGCGCAGGTACTCGTACTGCTCCGCCATGCTCATCCGGCGGGCCAGCTGGGGCGGAATGCCGACGTCGGGGGTGTCCGGATGACTGTCCATGGAGGGGAACCTCCCAGGAATCACCGACGTTTGCCATACGTGCAGGTGAACGGCGGTCGAAGAGCGGTGGCCGGCGGTCCGCTCCTTGTGGCTGGGACACGGCGTCCGTATCGCGGACATGGTGTGTCATCCCATGGGACCAGGAGTACGGTGCCGTTATGTCTCGCAGCATCAATCTCGCAGTGATTCCCGGTGACGGCATCGGCCAAGAGGTCGTGGCCCAGGGGCTGAAGGTGCTCTCCGCCGTCCTTCCGCAGGATGTGAAGCTGGAGACCAAGGAGTTCGACTTCGGCGCCCGGCGCTACCACGCCACCGGTGAGACCCTCACCGACGCCGACCTGGACGCCCTGAAGAAGCACGACGCCATCCTGCTCGGCGCGATCGGCGACCCGAGCGTGCCGTCCGGCGTCCTCGAGCGCGGCTTCCTGCTGAAGCTCCGCTTCGCCTTCGACCACCACGTCAACCTGCGTCCGTCGAAGCTCCTGCCGGGTGTCGCCACCCCGCTCGCGGGCCAGCCGGAGATCGACTTCGTGGTCGTCCGTGAGGGCACCGAGGGCCCGTACACCGGCAACGGCGGCACCATCCGCAAGGGCACCGAGCACGAGGTCGCCACCGAGGTCTCGGTGAACACCGCCTTCGGCGTCGAGCGTGTCGTGCGTGACGCCTTCGCGCGTGCCCAGGCCCGTCCGCGCAAGAAGCTGACGCTGGTCCACAAGAACAACGTGCTGACCTTCGCGGGCCACCTGTGGACGAACATCTTCAACAAGGTGGCCGAGGAGTTCCCCGAGGTCACCACGGACTACATCCACGTGGACGCGGCGACGATCTACCTCGTCACCGACCCCGCCCGCTTCGACGTGATCGTCACCGACAACCTGTTCGGCGACATCATCACCGACCTCGCCGCGGCCGTCTCCGGCGGCATCGGCGTCGCCGCGAGCGGGAACATCAACCCGTCCGGCGAGTTCCCCTCGATGTTCGAGCCGGTCCACGGTTCCGCGCCCGACATCGCCGGCCAGGGCAAGGCCGACCCCAGCGCCACCGTCCTGTCCGTCGCCCTGCTGCTGCGCCACCTCGGCTACGAGACCGAGGCCGCCCGGATCGAGGACGCCGTCACCGCCGACCTCGCGGAGCGCGGCACCACGACCCGTACGACAGAAGAGATCGGCGACGCCCTCGCCGTACGAGTAGCCGGCTGACCCGCGGCGCTCACTCGAAAACCAGTACCTTTCGAAGCCGCCGGGTCCTGGGGCCTGTCGTCACATTCCCGCCCGCCCTTCGGGCGGACACCGGGAATGTGACGACAGGCCCCAGCCGCACCCGGCGGCTTCTCTTATGTCCCCGCCGGGTGTCACCATCATCCCCTGGGTCGCTTTCACGCCCTTTTCGTCCATGGCCCCCTTCACGCGATAATCGAACGCGGAGCCGCGGACGAAGGCAATGCTCGGACGTCCTCACACCGACCACCCGTGGTCGAGGGCGTGGGGCGCGGCCCGTCACACACAAACCGGTGAAGGACAACCACTCATGACGACGCCCACGATCGAGCTCAAGCCCTCGGCCTCGCCACTTTCCGGCGCGGAGCGCGAGGCGATCCTGGCCAACCCCGGCTTCGGCCGCCACTTCACCGACCACATGGTGACGATCCGGTGGACCGAGGGCCGCGGCTGGCACGACGGCCAGCTCGTCCCGTACGGCCCGCTCTCGATCGACCCGGCCAACATGACCCTGCACTACGCGCAGGAGATCTTCGAGGGACTCAAGGCCTACCGCCGTCCCGACGGCTCCGTCGCCACCTTCCGCCCGGAGCGCAACGCCAAGCGCTTCCAGCACTCCGCCCGGCGCCTGGCGATGCCCGAGCTGCCCGTCGAGACGTTCATCGAGGCCATCGACCTGCTCGTCCGGCAGGACATCGACTGGGTGCCCGCGCACGGCGGCGAGGAGTCCCTCTACCTGCGCCCCTTCATGATCGCCACCGAGGTCGGCCTGGGCGTCAAGCCGGCCAACGAGTACCTGTTCCTGGTGATCGCGTCCCCCGCCGGCGCCTACTTCCCCGGTGGCGTCAAGCCCGTCTCCATCTGGCTCTCCGAGGACCGCGTCCGCGCCGTCCCCGGCGGCATGGGCGACGCGAAGACCGGCGGCAACTACGCGGCCTCCCTGCTCGCCCAGGCCGAGGCCGCCGAGCACGACTGCGCCCAGGTCTGCTACCTCGACGCCGTCGAGCACAAGTGGATCGAGGAACTCGGCGGCATGAACCTGTACTTCGTGTACGGGGACCGGATCGTCACCCCCTCCCTCACCGGCTCCATCCTGGAGGGCGTCACCCGCGACTCCCTCCTCACCGTCGCCCGCGACCTCGGCTACACCGCCGAGGAGGGGCGCATCTCCATCGACCAGTGGCAGCGTGATGCCGAGAACGGCAGCCTGACCGAGGTGTTTGCCTGCGGCACGGCGGCGGTGATCACTCCTGTCGGTACGGTCAAGCGGCCGGGTGTGGAGTGGCAGCACGGTGAGGGCGAGCCCGGTGAGGTGACGCTGCGGTTGCGTGAGGCACTTCTTGACATTCAGCGGGGGACGGCGGAGGACCGCCACAACTGGATGCATCAGCTCGGCTGAGGGCTTGACGGGGTCGGGGGTTTTTGGCTGCGGGTGCGTGGGGGCTGGTCGCGCAGTTTCCCGCGCCCCTAAAGACGGGCGCGTTTCATTCGTTCTGGTGAATGTGGGTGTCGGTGGGTAACTGGCGTTTTACTGTGGGTGGTTGAGGGAGAACTGCCAAACACGGGGGAACTGTCATGTATGCCTATCGGAACGCGCCTCGCCGCGCCGCCGCTCTGGTGATCGCCGTCGTTGCGTCGGCGGCGCTCACCGTGCCCGTCGCCGGGGCCGCGGTCAGGGTGCCGTATACCGAGGCGGTCAGTGTCACGTCTGCGGGGAAGGCGGGGAACGGGCCCACGCGTGTGTCCGTCATCAGCCGCAACGGACGTCATCTCGCGCTCACTTCGGACGCCGAGGACCTCGACCCCAATGTGTCGCACAGCGGCATGTACGTACGCGACGCGCGCACCGGCAAGCTCCGCTTCGCGGGGTTCGGCGGACTGGTGGCGGTGCTCAACGACGGCCGCTACGTGTACGTCCAGTACGCGCCGTCCGCCGAGGACACCGACGTGTGGATCCACGACCTCGGCACCGGCAGGCGGGTGGGCTTCGGGATCGAGATCCCGGACGGATTCACCGGACAGCCCTCCGAGGTCTCCGTCAGCCCGAACGGCCGCTACGCCGTCTACGCGCTCCAGGAGACCGCCCAGAACAACAGCAGCGTCGTCTTCCTGCGCGACCGCGTCGCCGGGACCACCCAGCGGATCAGCCATCCCAAACCGACCTGGGAGGCACGCAACGCCTTCCGGCCGACGGTCAGCGACGACGGGCGCCGCGTCGTCTACCAGTACAACTACATGAACGGCCCGCGCGGCGACGACTGGGGCGACGTCTGGCTGTACGACCGCACCACCCGCAAGCACACCCAGATCGACCGCTCCCACGACGGCTCGGCGACCGAGAAGGAGTCCCTGAACCCGTCCATCAGCGGCAACGGCCGTACGGTCGTCTTCGAGTCCCGCGACACCCACCTGGTCCCCGGCGACAACGACGCCAGCTGGAACGTGTTCGTGCACGACCTCCGCACCGGCAAGAACCGGCGTATCCACGGCACCCAGGGCGGCCCCGGCGAGGTCTACACCCGGGACGCCGCGATCAGCGCCGACGGCCGCTACCTCACCTTCACGTCGGAGGTGACGGAAGCCGGCAGTCAGTACGGCAAGGAGTACCCCGTCTATCTGCGGGACCTGAAGAGGGGCACCACCACCCTGGTCACGCCCGACACCCACGGCGGCACGGCGACCGCCGAGGTCCTGCCGGGCCGGATCGCCGACGGCGCCCGCCGCATCCTCTTCCAGTCGTCCGACCCGACCCTGATCCCCAAGGGCGACACCAACGACGGCGCCGACGCGTTCGTACGGCACGTTCGGTGATCAGCCCAGTGCTCGCATCCTGAGACGGAGGGTGAGCACGGGGGTGGTGTGTGCCAGACTGCCCCCGTGCTCTCGTTCGCCACGATTATTGGCAGCAGGCGCGCCGGTCCGCAGTGACCGCCTCGTACGACCAGGTACGGGCGGCCATCGTCGTCTTCGACCCGCGCGCAGACCTCTCGCACCCGCGAGGGGTTTTTCGCTTTTCTGGCCCACCTTCAGCCGGAGAAGGAGCGCGAGGGATCATTGGGGGACGGTGGAACCGGTCATTCCGGTACAGACCGAGATCGACATCCCAGGAGCCTTGAGACCATGACGGAAACCAGCGAACCCAGCGAACTCGACGACTCGTTCCACGTCTTCGACACCACCCTGCGCGACGGCGCCCAGCGCGAGGGCATCAACCTCACCGTCGCCGACAAGCTGGCGATCGCACGGCACCTGGACGACTTCGGCGTCGGCTTCATCGAGGGCGGCTGGCCGGGCGCCAACCCGCGCGACACCGAGTTCTTCGCCCGCGCCCAGCAGGAGATCGACTTCAAGCACGCCCAGCTGGTGGCCTTCGGCGCCACCCGCCGCGCCGGCGGCACCGCGGCCGAGGACCCGCAGGTCAAGGCCCTCCTGGACTCCGGCGCGCCCGTCGTCACCCTGGTCGCCAAGTCCCACGACCGGCACGTCGAACTGGCGCTGCGCACGACCCTCGAAGAGAACCTGGAGATGGTCCGCGACACCGTCGCCCACCTGCGCTCCCAGGGCCGCCGCGTCTTCGTCGACTGCGAGCACTTCTTCGACGGCTACCGCGCGAACCCCGAGTACGCCAAGGACGTCGTCCGGGCCGCGTCCGAGGCCGGCGCCGATGTCGTCATCCTCTGCGACACCAACGGCGGCATGCTCCCGGCCCAGGTCCAGGCGGTCGTCGCCACGGTCCTCGCCGACACCGGGGCCCGCCTCGGCATCCACACCCAGGACGACACGGGCTGCGCGGTCGCCAACACCCTCGCCGCCGTCGACGCGGGCGCGACCCACGTCCAGTGCACGGCGAACGGCTACGGCGAGCGCGTCGGCAACGCCAACCTGTTCCCCGTCGTGGCCGCCCTCGAGATCAAGTACGGCAAGAAGGTCCTGCCCGAGGGCGCGCTGCGCGAGATGACCCGTATCTCCCACGCCATCGCCGAGGTCGTCAACCTCACGCCGTCCACGCATCAGCCGTACGTGGGTGTCTCCGCCTTCGCCCACAAGGCGGGCCTGCATGCCTCGGCCATCAAGGTCGACCCCGACCTCTACCAGCACATCGACCCCGAGCTGGTCGGCAACACCATGCGGATGCTGGTCTCCGACATGGCGGGCCGCGCCTCGATCGAGCTCAAGGGCAAGGAACTCGGCATCGACCTGGGCGACGACCGCGAGCTGGTCGGCCGGGTCGTCGCGCGGGTGAAGGAGCGCGAGCTCAAGGGCTACACGTTCGAGGCGGCCGACGCGTCCTTCGAGCTGCTGCTGCGCGCGGAGGCCGAGGGCAGGGCCCGTACGTACTTCGAGGTCGAGTCCTGGCGCGCGATCGTCGAGGACCGCCCCGACGGCAGCCACGCCAACGAGGCCACGGTCAAGCTCTTCGCCAAGGGCGAGCGGATCGTCGCGACGGCCGAGGGCAACGGCCCGGTCAACGCCCTCGACCGCGCCCTGAAGGTGGCCCTGGAGAAGATCTACCCCCAGCTCGCCAAGCTGGAGCTGGTCGACTACAAGGTCCGCATCCTCGAGGGCAAGCACGGTACGCAGTCCACGACCCGGGTCCTGATCTCCACCTCGGACGGCAAGGGAGAGTGGTCGACGGTCGGTGTCGCCGACAACGTCATCGCCGCGTCGTGGGAGGCCCTGGCGGACGCCTACACGTACGGGCTGCTGCGGGCGGGCGTACAGCCCGCGAAGTAGGGAGGGACCCGGCAGGGGTGAAGTGGCGCGAGGCCTGTTCGGGCGCTTGACGGTCGCATGTGGCGCTTGTTGACTCGCGGCGTGTTCCAAGCCGTGAGTCCACGCCAGGTGTTCAAGTGGGCTCAAGGATCCAAGGACTCCAGGTCTCCGAGAGCCGAGGGAAGGTCCATGCGACGAACCGCCCTGCTCGTCTGTGCCACGTTACTCACCGGGCTGTTGCCCCTGGCCGCCGCGGGCACGGCGGTCGGGGCCGACGACCCCGCCCCCGTCCCGGTGGACCGCTTCGAGGGCGAGGTCCCCTTCGCCTCCCCGCCCGCCGACGGCATCTTCACCTGGGGCGGCGACAGCGACGACCCGCCCCGGCTCGCCCTCACCGAACGGTCGGACGCCCCCGATGGCGCCAAGGTCCTCACCGGCACCTACGACATCAGCGGCTACGGCGGCTTCACCCACGACTTCGCCTTCGCCGAGCCAGCCCACGACTGGTCGGCGAGCAAGGGCATCCGCTTCTGGTGGGAGGGCCGGAACAACGGCAGGAAGGTCAACTTCGAGCTGAAGGACGGCGGCGCCAACGGCGAGGCCTCCGAACTCTGGACGACCTCCTTCACCGACGACTTCACCGGCTGGAAGCAGCTCGAGCTCCCCTTCACCAGCTTTGTGTACCGCACGGACTACCAGCCGGTCGGCGGCATCGACCAGATCCTCGGCCTCACCGAGACCTGGGGATACGCCCTCACCCTCCCCGTCGGGATCAGCGACCGATTCGCCATGGACGGCGTGGAGTTGTACGGCAGGGCGGACCCGGCGCTGCGCGCGTCCGTCACCACCGGCTCCGCCGTGTACCCGGTGAAGGAGGGCGGCACGGCGAAGGTCGGCGTCACCCTCGGTACGACCGGTTCCGCCCCGCTCACCGAGCCCGTCACGGTCACCTACGAGACGACGACCGGCGGTACGGCGTCGGACGGCGCCGACTACCGCCCCGTCCACGGCGAGTTCACCTTCCCGACGGGCACCGCCTCCGGCACCACCCGCACGATCCAGGTTCCCACCCGCAAGGACAGGACGGCGGAACCGGCCGAGACCATCCCCCTCAAACTCACGGTCACCGGAGCCAAGGCCCCCGCCGAGATCCCGCAGATCGTCATCGACGCCCACGGACTCCCGTATCTGAACGCCAAGTTGCCGGTGAAGCAGCGCGTCGCCGACCTCCTGGCCCGGATGTCCCTGGCGGAGAAGGCCGGCCAGATGACCCAGGCCGAGCGCGGCGCGGTCACGGCGACGCCCGGTGACATCGCCTCCTACGCTCTGGGCTCCCTGCTCTCCGGCGGCGGCTCGACACCCACGCCCAACACCCCGGCGGCCTGGGCGAAGATGATCGACGGCTACCAACTCCGGGCACAGGCAACGCGTTTCCAGATCCCGTTGATCTACGGCGTGGACGCGGTGCACGGCCACAACAACCTCGTCGGCGCCACGATCCTGCCGCACAACATCGGTATCGGGGCCGCCCGCGACCCCCAACTCGCCTACGGGGCAGGGAAGGTGACGGCAGCCGAAGTCCGCGCCACCGGCATCCCCTGGGACTTCGCGCCCTGCCTCTGCGTGGCCCGTGACGAACGCTGGGGACGGACATACGAGTCGTTCGGCGAGGACCCGGCGCTCGTCGAGTCGATGGAGACGGTGATCCAAGGTCTCCAAGGGCGTCCGAACGGCACGCAGTTGAAGGACAACGACAAGGTCCTCGCCACGGCCAAGCACTTCGTCGGAGACGGCGGCACGACCTACGGCTCCTCCACCACCGGCTCGTACACCATCGACCAGGGCGTCACCCAGGTCACCCGCAAGCAGCTCGAGGCGGTCCACCTGGCCCCGTACCAGGACGCCGTGGACCGGGGTGTCGGCTCGGTCATGCCGTCCTACTCCTCCCTCGACATCGCGGGCGACGGCCAGGGTCCGGTGAAGATGCACGCCCGCGCCGACATGATCAACGGCGTGCTGAAGGGCCGTATGGGCTTCGACGGCTTCGTCATCAGCGACTGGCAGGCCATCGACCAGATCCCCGGCGACTACGCCTCCGACGTCCGTACCTCCGTCAACGCGGGCCTCGACATGATCATGGTCCCGTACGCCTACCAGGACTTCCGCACCACCTTCGTCGCCGAGGCGAACGCCGGCCGGATCAGCGAGAAGCGGATCGACGACGCGGTCTCCCGCATCCTCACCCAGAAGTTCAAGCTCGGCCTCTTCGAGAAGCCGTACGCCGACACCAGCGGCGCGGCGGACATCGGCTCGGCCGAACACCGGGCGGTGGGACGGGAGTTGGCGGCGAAGTCACAGGTGCTGCTGAAGAACGCGCACAGTGTCCTGCCGCTCGCCAGGTCCCAGAAGGTGTACGTCGCAGGGTCCAACGCCGACGACATCGGCAACCAGACCGGCGGCTGGACGGTCACCTGGCAGGGCTCGTCAGGGAACATCACGAAGGGCACGACGATCCTGGAGGGCATGCGCAGGGCGGGCGGCGACATCACGTACTCCAAGGACGCCTCCGCCCCGACCGCCGGATACGACGTGGGCATCGTGGTCGTCGGCGAGACCCCGTACGCCGAGGGCATGGGCGACGTGGGCAACGGCAACGACCTGGAGCTGAGCGACGCCGACAAGGCGGCGGTCGACCGGGTGTGCGCGGCGATGAAGTGCGCGGTGCTGATGGTCGCCGGGCGCCCCCAGCTCATCGGTGACCGGGTCGGTGACATCGACGCCCTGGTCGCCTCCTGGCTGCCGGGCACCGAGGGCGACGGCGTCGCCGACGTGCTCTACGGCAAGCGGGCGTTCACCGGCCAACTCCCGCTCACCTGGCCGAAGTCCGAGGCCCAGTTGCCGATCAACGTGGGCGACACGACGTACGATCCGCAGTTCCCGTACGGCTGGGGCCTCACGACGAAAACCGGGATCCCGGAGGGCGGCGAGAAGACCCTGAAGGCGCTGTCGACCGCGGCCGGCGCGGCACAGAAGGCCCACGACGACAGGGCGGGACGCGCACTGGTCACCAAGGCGCGACTGCTGGTCCAGGAGAGGATCGGCCAGGGGATCACACCGGCCACCGCCAAGCCCTTCGCCGACGCCGACCACCTGCTGCTGACCGGCCGCTACGGCGCGGCCGTGGAGAAACTGAGGGCCGCGTACCGAGCGGCCTGAGAGAAGGGCGGAACGGAGAAGATTGTCATCGGGAGCCCCACCAGCCCCGATCTCCGTTTCCGCCCTCCTTCGGGTAGCTTCGAAGATATGAAGGCCGTGCTGGTCCGTCGTGTCGTACGCCTGCTGCTGATGCCCTTCGCCGTGACACTCGCGGCGCTGATCCTGCTGACGTCCGCGCCGGGCGCGCACGCGGCCACCGACCTCTCCAAAGTCGCCGAGGCACTCCGCGCGAGCCCGGTGTACGTGGACCCGGCCGCCTCCGACCTGCTGTCCGCGTCCGACGCCGACGCGCTCGCCGCCAAGATCGAGGACGCCGACAAACCGGTGTTCGTGGCCGTCCTCCCGGCCGACTACCCGACCCAGAACCTCTTCACGAACCTCCGCACGGAGACAGGTGTCACGGGCCTGTACGCCGTACGCCTCGGCGACCGCTTCGACGCGCGCGCCGACAGCAGTGTGCTCGGCCAGCCGGCGGTCGCCAACCTCGTCACGGCGGCCCGGAGCGCGGGCGACACGAAGGCCCAGCTCAACGACTTCGTCGACGCCGCCCTGCGCGGCGACGTCGGCGGTTCCGCGCCGGCCACCTGGAGCGGCTCGGGCGGCGGCGGTGGCGTGGACACGGGGGCGCTGATCACCGCAGGCGCGGTACTGGCGGCGGGCGGCGCCGGCGCGTACGCGCTGGTACGGCGCAACCGGCGGCGGCACGAGGAGGAGCGGAGGGCCGCGCTCGCCAAGCTGACGGTCGTCGTCGACGAGGACATCACCGCGTTCGGCGAGGAACTTGACCGGCTCGACTTCCACCCCGCCGAGGCGGGCGCCGACGACGCGATGCGCGCGGACTACGAACGGGCGCTGGACTCGTACGAGAAGGCGAAGTCGCTGATGGCGGCCACGCGGCGTCCGGAGGAGGTGCGCGCGGTGACCCAGACCCTGGAGGACGGCAGGTTCTCCCTGGCCCAACTGGCCGCGCGCCGCGAGGGCCGCCCGTTGCCCGAGCGCCGAGGCCCCTGCTTCTTCGACCCGCGCCACGGCCCCTCGGTCACCGACGCGACCTGGACCCCGGCGGGCGGCACCCCGCGCGAAGTCCCGGTCTGCGCCGCCGACCAGGCCCGCCTGGCCAACGGCCACGACCCGGCGTACCGAGAGGTGGAGACCGCCTCCGGCCCCCGCCCCTACTGGGACGCGGGCCCGGCGTACGGCCCCTGGGCGGGCGGCTACTTCGGCGGCGGCATCCTCCCCGGCCTCCTGGTCGGCACGATGCTGGGCAGCATGATGGCCACCCCGGCCTATGCGGCGGACTACGGCGCCGGCTACGGCGACTTCGGAAACTCGGGCGGCTTCGAGGGCGGCGACATGTCAGGCGCGGACTTCAACCCCGGCGACTTCGGCGGCGGCTTCGGAGGAGGGGACTTCGGGGGAGGCGGGGACTTCGGCGGGGGGTTCTGAGTTCTTCAGCCCCTCCGGCGTTTGAGGAGCGGGGGTTCGGGGGCGGAGCCCCCGATGGGGGTCCCCCCTCTGGGGGAGGGACGGGTAGGGGCGGCGGGG
>NZ_JBEYVP010000060.1:0-53438 GCF_040644035.1 Streptomyces sp. NPDC047042
ACGCTCGTGGTCCGCGAGGAACTGTTCGTCACCGCCGCCCGGGTCTCCGGAGTACGCCCTTGGCGGATCATGAGCGGCCATGTACTGCGCCGGGTACTCGGCCCGATCCTGGCCCAGGCGTCGGTGTTCGCGGGAGTCGGCCTCGGCTTCCAGGCCGCGCTCGCCTTCCTCGGCGTCATGTCCGCGGGAGACCGGCCGAGCTGGGGCGAGATGATCAGCCAGGCCTCCACCGTCGTCACCTCCGACGGCTGGCTGCTCGTTCCCCCCGGTGTGACGATCGCCCTCACCGTGCTGGCCTTCGGTGTGCTCGGCGACGCCATCGGCGAGCAGACGGCGGTCGATCGCAGGACAATCGCACGGCGCGGCCGCAGGACGAACCCAGCACAGTCGGCGGTGGTGACGACACCGCCGGCCGATCCGGATGGCGCCCTGCTCCTCGTGCGGGGACTCACCGTGACAGCGAGTACGTCCGGCCGGGACACCACCCTGGTCAGCGACGTGAGCTTCGGCATCGGCGCCGGAGAGACGGTCGCCGTCGTCGGCGAATCCGGCTGCGGCAAGAGCATCACCGCCCTCGCACTGCTGGGACTGCTGCCGGACGGTGTCGACGTCACCGGAGGTGAGGTCGTCTACCGCGGTACGGACCTCGTGGACGGAGGACCCAAGGCCTACCGTGCCGTACGCGGCTCCGGTATCGCCTACGTCGCCCAGGACGCCCTCGGCAGCCTGGACCCCACCCACACGGTCGGCAGCCACCTCAAGGAGGTCATCCGCCGTCACGAACCGCTCTCCGGACCCGCGACGCGGGCACGGGCCGCCGAACTGCTCCATCAGGTCAAGCTGCACAACGTAGAGCGGGTCCTCGCCTCGTACCCGCACGAGATCTCCGGCGGCATGGCGCAGCGCGTCAACATCGCCCTCGCCCTCGCGGGCCGGCCGAAACTCGTGATCGCCGACGAGCCCACGACCGCGCTGGATGTCACCGTGCAGGCGGAGATCCTCGCCCTGCTGCGCGAGTTGCAGCAGAGCACCGGCATGGCGATCCTGCTGATCACCCATGACTGGGGCGTCGTCGCGGACGTCGCCGACCGGGCCGTCGTCATGTACGCCGGTGAGGTCGTCGAACAGGCCGATGTCCAGAGCCTGTTCCACGCACCCCGCTTCCCCTACACCGCGGCGCTGCTGGCCGCCGATCCGAGCACCGCTCAGGAGGGGACGCGGCTGCCCACGCTGCCGGGCCGGGTGCCGCCGCCCGGGGCCTGGCCCACCGGATGCCGGTTCGCCGGCCGATGCGTCCACGCGCGCGAGGAGTGCACCAGCGGGCCCGTCCCTCTCCTGCCGGTCGGCCCGGACGCGGCCGCCCGCTGCATCCGCACCGAGGACCTCGTCCGGGAAGGAGCACTACCGCTATGACCCAGGAGCAGTCTCCCGTCCTGGACGTACGCAACATCAGCGTCGACTTCAGGCGCCGACGCCGGGAACCGCTGTTCCGGGCACTGGACGACGTCAGCCTGACCGTCCCGCGCGGTACGACCATGGGGCTGGTCGGGGAGTCGGGATCGGGCAAGTCCACGCTCGCCAAGGCGGTACTGGGCCTCGTGCCCACCCGGTCCGGCAGCGTGCATCTGCTCGGACAGGACACCACCCACCTGAGACCCGCGGAAAGAAGGAAGCTCGGCAGCTCTCTGCAAGCCGTCTTCCAGGATCCCAACAGCTCCCTCAACCCCTCCTGCACCGTCGGACGCAGTCTGGCGGAGCCGATGCTGGCGCAGGGCGTCCGTTCCCGGGAGCTCCTCGCCCGCCGTACGGCGCGGATGCTCGAAGACGTGGGACTGGACCCGGCGGCCGCCGCCAAGTACCCGCGCGACTTCTCTGGAGGGCAACGCCAGCGCATCTCCATCGCCCGCGCCCTGATGACCGAACCCCAACTGGTCGTGTGCGACGAGTCGGTCAGCGCGCTCGACCTGTCGGTCAAGGCCCAGATCCTCAATCTCCTGGCGGACCTCCAGGACGAGCACGGGGTCGGCTACCTGTTCATCTCGCACGACATGTCCGTCGTACGGCACATCTGCCACGACGTCACCGTCCTGTACCGAGGACAGGTCATGGAAGCCGGGCCCACCCGCCTGGTGACCCGCGAACCCGCCCACCCCTACACCCGCGCCCTCCTGCTCGCCGCCCCGGTGGCCGACCCGCAGGCACAGCGGCAACGGCGTGCCGCGACCGCTGCGTACGGACGCACGTCAGGGTCCACGGCTGAGGTGTCGAACGGCTGCCCGTTCGCCCCACGCTGCCCCTTCGCTACGGACCAGTGCCGACAGGAACGCCCCGAGCCTCGAACGCTCACCGACGGGCGGGTCGTGGCATGCCACCGCTATCCGGAATGGCGCCGGGAAGACAGGGCCAACGCGCAAACAGCCTGAAGCAGGGATCCGCCCGACGTCCTCTCACCCGGGCACCGCTCTGACGAACTGGGAGAAGCACGATGGCTCACGCCGTAGACAGGCCCGGTGGGAATCTCACACTGGGGGCAAAGGCCAGATGGCTGACCGTCCTCGTGGTGGCCTTGGCTCTCACACTGACCGCGATCGCGCACGCCGACTCAGGGGGATCAATCCAGATCAGGGTGCTGTCGAATCGCGCGGATCTGGTGTCCGGGGGTGACGCTCTCGTCGAGGTGGTGCTGCCGTCCGGGGCGACACCGCAGAACGTGCGCGTGGACGTGGACGGGCGGGACGTGACGTCCGCTTTCGCGCTCCGGCCGGACGGTCGCTTCCTGGGTATGGTCACCGGCCTTCGGGTCGGCGAGAACAAGGTGACGGCCCAGGGGCAGGCGGGCGCGGCGCGCCTGACCGTCACCAACCATCCCGTCGGCGGACCCGTGTTCGCCGGGCCCCAGGTGCAGCCGTGGGAGTGTGTCACCGAGGAGAACGGCCTCGGGGCACCGCAGGACGCCGCCTGCAACACCCCGGCGAAGTACACCCTGTTCTACAAGTCGTCGCTGACCGGCCAGTTCACGGCTTACGACCCTACGAATCCCCCTCTGGACCTCGCGTACACGACGACAGACCAGGGAAAGCGAGTGGCCTACGTCGTGCGCCGGGAACGCGGCGTCATGGACCGGGGGATCTACGACATCGCGGTGTTGTACGACCCCGCCAAGACCTGGAAGCCGTGGGCGCCGCAAAGCGGCTTCAACGGCAAGCTCGTGGTGCCATTCGGCGGCGACTGCACACCGCGGCACTCGCAGGGCGCGCCCGCGGAGAGCGTTCTCGACGACGCGGCGCTGTCGCGTGGATTCGGCGTCGCGACGTCCAATCTGAACATGCTGGGGCAGAACTGCAATGGCGTGGTCTCCGCCGAAGCGCTGGTGATGCTCAAGGAGCACTTCGTCGAGACCTACGGCCCGGTCCGCTACACCATCGGCCGGGGCTGCTCCGGCGGATCCATGCAGCAGCACTGGATCACCTCCAACTACCCCGGACTGCTGAACGGCATCCTGCCCTCCTGCAGTTTCCCCGACGTCTGGTCCACGGTGCAGGAGGCCGAGGACTGCCACCTGCTCGACCGGCACTTCGACAGGTCCCCGCTGTGGACGGTGACCGCCCAGCGCACCGCGGTGACCGGCCACGCGGCCGAGACGGTGTGCCGGTCGCTCTGGGACAACCCGACCGGCAATGCGCAGTACGCCAAGACCTGGCTGGACCCGGACAACGGGACCGGCTGCCTCGGCGGTCTCACCGCCGGCCACACCACCCTGGAGCCCAACCCCCCGTGGGTGTACGACGCCGAGACGAACCCCGGGGGCGAGCGGTGCACACTGCAGGACTACGCCGTCGCGGTCTGGGGCCGAAGGCCCGAGAGTTCCTGGGGCCCGGTCGAAGAACGCATCCACCGCGGTTTCGCCAACCGGCCGTACGACAACACCGGTATCCAGTACGGCCTGAAGGCCCTTGAATCCGGCCTGGTCACCCCCGAGCAGTTCGTCGACCTCAACGAGAACGTCGGCGGGCTGGACATCGACTGGAACTGGCAGCCGGGACGCAGCGAGGCCGACCCCGCGGCGCTGGAAACCGCCTACCGCTCCGGTCAGGTGACCTACCCCCGCGAGGCGGCCAAGGTCCCCGTCATCGACCTCCGCACCGCCACCGGCAACCTGGAGATCCACACCGACTTCCACAGTTACGAGATGCGCGCCCGGCTCGACCAAGCCAACGGCGACCACGACAACCAGATCATCTGGACGGGCGTGCCCGCCGTCGCCAGTGACGACGACGCCAGTGAGAAGGCGTTCGTGCTCATGGACAGCTGGCTGGCCCGCATCGAGGCCGACACGTCCACCGACCCGCTGGAGACCAAGGTGGTGCGCGACAAGCCGGCCGCCGCGGTCGACGCGTGCTGGATCGGCGGCCACGAGATCACCGACATGTCCGTCTGCCGGGCCGCCTACCCCTACTTCGGTCTGCCCCGGACCGCCGCCGGAGGCCCGGTGGCCAACAACATCCTCAAGTGCCGGCTCAAACCACTCAACCGGGGCGACTACACCTCCGACTTCACCAACGCCCAGTGGGACCGGCTGCGGAACACCTTCCCCGAGGGGGTGTGCGACTACAGCAAGCCCGGCGTGGCCCAGCAGCCCTCGCTGCCATGGCTGACCTTCGCCGACGGATCGGGCGGGCAGCCGCTGGGCGCCCCGCCGAAGTCCAGCCCCGCGCCCTGAAGCACGAGGTGTCCGCGCTGGCGGCCTCCGACAGCTGACGGACGGACGGATCAGTTGTTCGGCGCCCACTGGGCGCCGAACACGGAACGCGCGCATTCCTTCCGCGGCGTCCCCGTAGGCGAACAGGTCGGCGGAAAGCCTCACCATCTCGGCTCCCCGCTCCTCGATCGTCCGGCGCGTGCGCGCCGCGGTCACCTTCTTGGACTCGGTCAGGCCCTGTCGCGAGCACAGGCGCAGGGCCACGAGAAGTTCCGCGACGCGCTCGTCCGTTGCCTGCGCGCCGTCCGGGGCTTCGGTCAGCAGACCGATGTCGGCCGCCGTGGCACCGTCGAAGGTCTCACCGGTCAGGAAGTAGCGCGCCGCCGCTCGTTCGTCGAGGCGGGGCAGCACGACGAGGGAGATGATCACGGAGGTGAGGCCGAGGCTTACCTCGGAGAAGGAGAGGCTCGTGTCGGCGGAAGCAACCGCGATGTCGGCGGCCCCGATCAGCCCTCTGCCTCCCGCCCGTGCGTTCCCCTGGCGGGTAGCTGTACCGCAGAGCGGCGGATCGCCGTTTCTTCGGCCGAGGTGACATGGCATCACGGAGAATTGAGACGGCGGTGCGCCGTATTGTCATGGTGTCGTCTCACGGCTCCCCCGTGCGACCCGCAGCATCTCGTTGACGGAGGTCAGCTTGACGCGCGGCCGCTTGTGCTCCCTTGCGACGGCCCGCTCGTGGCGGTCGATCGCCTGCCAGGCCGCGTGATCGAGGGCGTCCGGCTGCCGCTCGGCGATCAGTGCGCGCAGGGCGTCACCGCCCTGTGCCGGCGCGAGCAGGCGGCCGGCGGCGAAATCGTCGAACAGCGCCTGCACGGTTTCCTCGGCACACTTCTTGTTGGTGCCGATGACGCCCGACGGACCGCGCTTGATCCAGCCGGCGGTGTAGACGCCGGCCACCCGGGTCCCGGTCGTGGGATCGACCACGCGGCCATGATCGTTGGGCAGCCTGCCACTGGAATGGTCGAACGGCAGCCCGGACAGAGGAACTCCCTTGTATCCGATCGACCGCAGGACGAGGCCGCATGGGATGTCCTCGGTCACACCGGTCGCGCGGGCCTCCAGCCGCGCGCCGGAGCCAACAATCTCGTTGCGAGCCACTCGGATCCCGTGCACGCGATCCTCCCCGAGGATCTCGACGGGCGAGCCGAGGAAACGCAGAGAGACACGCCTGCCCGCTCCGCCACGTGGCTGGCCGGCAAGTTCGCCGAGGATTTTGGCCTTCTGTGCCGCAGGCGTGTAAGGAGCGGCGTCCAGGGTGGCTGCGGTCAGCGGGTCGATCGTGGCCTCGTCGGGGTCGACGTGGACCTGGAATCCTCGGGTTCCGGCCAAGCCAAGCAGCTCGGGCGTGGTGAAGGCGGCCTGGGCGGGACCACGCCTGCCAAGTACGACCACCTCGGTGATCCGGCTGGTGGCGAGTGCCTCCAGCGCATGGTCGCTGATGTCGGTGCGCTTCAGACGGTCCACGTCACTCGCGAGAATACGGGCCACATCCAGCGCCACGTTGCCGTTGCCGACGATCACGGCGCGTTCACCGGAGAGGTCGAAGCTGTGCTCGGCGAAGTCCGGGTGTCCGTTGTACCAGGCGACGAAGTCAGTGGCGGAGTGGCTCCCCGGCAGACCCTCACCCGGCACGCCGAGCTCCCGGTCGCCCGGAGCGCCCACGGCGTAGATCACCGCGTGGTGGTGAGCCAGCAGTTCCTCGTGGCTGATGTGCTTGCCCACCTCGACATTGAGATGGAAGTCGAGGCCCTTGCGCCCAGCGGTGCGGGTGAACAGTTTGGTGACCGACTTGGTGGCCTGATGGTCGGGTGCCACGCCGAACCGCACGAGCCCCCATGGCGTGGGCAGGCGCTCGAACAGATGCACCTCAACGCCGACACCCTTGCGTGTGAGCAGGTGTTCGGCGGCGTAACTGGCCGCCGGGCCCGAACCGACGATCGCCACCCGCAGCGGCCCCGGCTCCGACAACACTTCGACCTTCGGCTTACGCGCCTCGTATGGTTCCGGGGAGTAAGTCCTGTGCGCCGGGTCCGCGAAGTACTGTGCGTTGATCTCCAGATATCGCTCGGTGGAGGCGGTGAGGTCGAACTCCGTGACGATCGCGTCCACCGGGCAGGCGTCGGCGCACGCGCCGCAGTCGATGCAGCTCTTCGGATCGATGTAAAGCATCTCCGCCGTGCCGTAGCCCGGCTCGTCCGGCGTCGGGTGGATGCAGTTGACCGGGCACACCGAAACGCAGGTGGCGTCGTTGCAGCAGTTCTGGGTGACCACGTAGGTCATGCGGTACCTCCACTCGCGCCCACCGCTCTTGCGGTGATCGCGTCATCCGACCCGGCGGTGCGCTCACAGCCCACCGGAATTCCGTTCAAAGCGCTGGGACACGGGGCTGTTCACGCAGATGCGAGGAAGTACGGCCGGAACCAACCGGTGAGGCTGGCGAGAGTCACCGGAAAGGGACGGACGCCCGACCACAACCAGGTTGGCCACGGTGTACACGACGCACATGTCTCGCCCTGTGTCACGGCGAGGTGATCGTCCCCGTGCGGCAGAGTGCGCGAGTCCTCAGCATGTGATCTGTGGTTCCATGCTGAGTCAGGGCCCTCGACCGGACAACGTGCGGAGCGCCCTCCCGGGCCATGAAGCATGTGCAATCTGCACACAGACGTGCCGAAGCCGCCTGCCTAAAGTCAACCCACCGAACTTGCCCGGCCTAGAGTCGGGAATACCATCCATTCGGATTGGAGCTGGGGAACATGGCAGTGGGCGAGGAATCCGCCGACCAGGAATTGATCAGCGATTTCATCAAGAAGAACGGGATCCACACGTTCAAGATCGGAGCCGTGGACCTGGACGGACTGTGGCGCGGCAAGAGGATCTCCAGCGAATACTTCCTGAACGGTGTCTGGCGTAACGGCACTTTCCTCTGCAACATCCTTTTCGGCTGGGACCTCCAGGACGAGCCCATCCCGGACCTCGCCTACACGGGAGCCCACACGGGTTACCCGGACATCAACATGCGGCCCGACCTGTCGACGCTCGCCGTGGTCCCCTGGGAACCGGGTACCGCATCCGTCATCTGTGACGTCTTCGAGCGTGACGGTCAGTCGCTCGACCTGTCCCCGCGGAACGTTCTGAAAGCGAACGTCGAGCGCTTCAAGGCCCTGGGATACGAACCCCTCGCCGCCTACGAATTCGAGTTCTACCTCTTCCAGGGGACTGCGCGCGAACTGGCGGGCCGCGGCTGGCGCGACCTGGAGGCGCTGTCCGAGGGGAACCACACGTACAGCGTGTACCGGGATACCGGCAGCGAATTCATCATTGGCGAGGTGCGCCAACGGCTCGCTGAATACGGCGTCAGTATCGAGGCCAGCAACAGCGAGCACGGTCCAGGTCAGTTCGAAGTCAACATCCACTACTCGAATGCCCTGAAGGCCGCCGACAACGCGATGCTGTTCAAGCACACGGTGAAGGAGCTCGCCGCCCGGCACGGCCTCACGGCCTCGTTCATGGCGAAACTGAATCCGTCCTGGGCCGGATCCTCCGGCCACATGCATCAGAGCCTGCTGCGCGCCGACGGGACCCCGGCCTTCGCGAACCCGTCCGACCCGGGCCGTCTGAGCGATGTGGGCAACGGCTACCTCGCAGGCCTCGTCGAGCACGCGGCGGACCTGACGGCGATCTTCCTGCCGAACATCAACTCCTACAAGCGCACCATGGCGGGAGACTGGGCCCCCAGCACCGTCAGCTGGGGTCTCGACAACCGTACGGTCGCCATCCGGTCCATCCCGGGCAGCGGATCGTCGGCCCGCATCGAGAACCGGCTCGCGGGCGCCGACGCGAACCCGTACCTGGTGATCGCGGCCAGCCTGGCGGCGGGGCTCGACGGGATCGAACAGGGTATTTCACTGCCGCCGGCGGTGGAGGGCGACGGCTACTCCCTGCCTCCCACCCGGAGCAGCCTTCTCCCGACGACGCTGTCGAGCGCGATCGACCAGTTCGAAGCGAGCATCTTCGCCCGCAAGGCCTTCGGGGACCGCTTCGTGGACCACTACGCGGATCTTCGCCGCTGGGAGGTCAAGAAGTTCGCCTCGGCCGTCACCGAGTGGGAGATCGCTCGGTACCTCGAGCACATCTGACCACCGCGCCGCCGGACCGGGCCGCTTGCACGTATTTCCAGGACGGACACCTCGGCGCCCCACCTCCGCCCTTCCTGTTCCCAGGGACACGACCTCACGGACGAGGCGACTGGCTCCGTCGGCGAACGAGGGCGGGAACGGCCCGCGCTCTCTTCGGCCGACCGTGGACAAGCCGCGCACGGTCCGTCCTGCACACCATTGAATGGAGAAACGATTCATGTCTGACGCCCAGACCACGGCTCGGAACTTCACATACCACGGGGCCGCACTCGACGGCATCTTCGACACCTATCGGGAGCTGCGAGAGCAGTGCCCGGTGGGGCGCAGCGAGCAACACGGCGGCTTCTGGTTCCTCACCAAGAGCGAGGACATCCTGGCCGCCGAGCAGGATCCCGAGACCTTCTCGGTCACCCCGAGCATGCTCCTGCCCGAATTCGGCAACGACCTGCCGATGATCCCGATCGACGTCGATCCGCCGGAGCACACCGACTACCGCCGGCTTCTTCTGCCGCTGTTCACGCCCAAGGCCATCGCGCAGCTCGACGAGGGCATGTACCGCACCGCGCGCGAGCTCGCCACGCAGATCGCCTCGCAGGAGGTAGCCGATGTCTCGGCCGCCTTCGCCCGGCCGATGCCCACCATCGTGTTCAGCAGACTGGCCGGTTTCCCGGAGGAGGACTGGCCGAAGTTCGACCACTGGGTCGACGAGGTCATCTACGAGCGGGTGGACGACCCTGCCCGTGCCCAGCGCGCCAGCCAGGAGGTGATGGATTACTTCGGCGCGCTGCTGACGTCGCGCGCCGGGGACGAGAAGTCCGACGACCTCATGAGCCACCTCCTCAACGTCGAGATGCAGGGGCGCAAGCTCACCCAGGATGAGCTGCGGTCCTTCTTCTACCTGCTGTTCCTCGCGGGGCTCGACACCACGGCGTGGGCCATCCGCGCCAGCCTCTGGTATCTGGCCCAGAACCCCAAGGCCCAGGCGCGGCTGCGTGAGAACCCCGATCTGATCCCGACAGCGGCCGAAGAGTTCCTTCGGACCATGTCGCCGGTCCAGGCCATGGCCCGTACTTGCAAGCGGGACACCGAGGTGGGCGGACAGCAGATCAAGGCCGGTGAGCGCGTGGTGCTCGTGTTCGGAGCGGGCAACCGGGATCCGGAGGTCTTCGACAACCCCGAGGAGATCGACCTGGACCGCGAGGACAACCGTCACCTCTCGTTCGGCGGCGGCATCCACCGCTGCCTCGGATCCAACTTGGGACGGCGGGAACTGATCATCGCGCTGGAGGAGTTCCTGCGTACGGTAGGCGACTTCTCGCTGGCCGACCCGAGCGAGCCGTGGCACGGCGTCGGCCCGCTGACGCTCCGGATCGGACGGTGAGCGCCATGCAGCACGTATCCGTCGACACGACCCGCTGCCAGGGCCACGCGCGCTGCTTCGCCTTCGCCCCGGACGTCTTCGACATGGATGACGAGGGTTACGCGTTCGTTCCGGACGAGCACAGCAATGTCGCCGAGGTCACTTCGGACCTCCGGCAGGCCGTGGCCAACTGTCCGGAGCGGGCGATCCTGATCACGGCGGAGTCGAAAGCGGAGGACCACCAGGCATGAACGCCGCTACCCGCCTCCTCGTGATCGGTGCCTCTGTGGCCTCGGGAGCGCTGGTCGCGCAGCTTCGTGCGGACGGCTACACCGGCCGGATCGCCGTCGTCGACGGGGACCCGGACGCGCCGTACGATCGGCCGCCCCTGTCCAAGGACTTCCTCACCGAGAGCGGACTCCGCCCGCAGGCACCATGGTGGGACGGACAATGCGAGCTGGTCCGGGGGTGGGCCACCGGGATGGACGTCGAGTCCTCCACAGTGGAGATCACCTTGGCCGATGGGGGCGGCCGAGCCACCCTCGGCGCCGACCACATCGTGGTCGCCACCGGATCGGCTCCCGTCCGGCTGCCAGGGCAACCGGACGGCGTGGCCGAACTACGAACGGCCGCGGACGCGCGCCGCATCAGGGAGTTGGCCAGGCCCGGCCGGCATGTGATCATCCTGGGCGCCGGCACCGTCGGGACGGAACTCGCCTCCAGCCTCAACGACGCCGGCTGCGCCGTCACCGTCGTCGACCAGGCCGACCGGCCCCTGGACCGGTTCCTGGGCGGCCACCTGGGCGCCGAGGCGGAGGGGTGGGTCCGCGACGCCGGTGTGCGGTTGCTCCTCCGTTCACGGGTGAAGGACATCGGGCGGGAGGGTTCCGGCTGGTGGGTGTCGACCGACTCCGGCCCGCTCACGGGTGATCTGGTGGTCTGCGCGGTGGGCACCCGCCCTGCGGTCCGCTGGCTCGCGGGATCGCGCCTCGACCTCACCGACGGCATCCGGTGCGACGGCGATGGAACGGCACTGGACACCTCGTCCAAGCCTGTCCCCAACGTGCACGCCATAGGCGACGTGTCCGCATGGGACACCGACGGCACCGGACCGCGACGCCAGGAGGACTGGACCACCGCCCAGCGCCAGGGACGCCACCTGGCGCGCCGTCTGCTCGGCCTGGAACCGGCGGAGCCCGTGGGCAGGTCGCCACGCTACTTCTGGAGCCACCAGTTCGGCAGGAGGATCCAGCTGCTCGGCAGGCCCGAGCGCGATGCGACCCTCGTACAGCACGTCGACGTACCCGACCGGAAGGCGGGGTTCTATACCCTTGAGCATGACGGCGGGACCGTGGCCTGGATCGCCGTCAACACTCCCAAGGAGTTCGCCATGGCCATGAGGAAGTCGGTCCAGGCCGTCGGCTGAAAGGGTCCCCATGAGCAACCCCGCCGCCGACCCGGAAGCCTTCAAGGCGCACTTCGACGAGATGACCGAGCAACTCGTCGCGGTGGAGCGCCGAGCCAAGACGCTGGCCGAGCTGAACCGGCTGCTGTCCCAGGGCAGGGACCCCCTGGCCCTGGCACAGCGGGCCGTGGACCTCGTTATGCGAGCGACCGGGGCCTACGGAACCTACGTGTATCTGTGGGATCCCGAGAGTGAGCGACTGGTGATGCGGGTCGCGACCACGGGACGCGTCGCCGCCCATGTCGACCGGATCCAGCTCCGCCTGGGGGAAGGCATCACGGGGTGGTCCGCGCTGATGCGACAGACCGTGGTCCTCCACGACAACATCCCCCTCGACCCGAGATTCGTCGGTTTCCCGGGTATCGAGGAGGAAGCGTTCCGGTCGATGGTCGCCGTGCCCATCGCCGTACCCGGCGGAGATCTCCTGGGCGTGTTCAGCCTCTACTCCGAGCAGCCCGCTGCATTCGACACACACCACGTCGACCTCGCCACCGAGGTGGGAAGCCTGCTGGCCAGTGGCCTCGTCCACGCCGAGACCTTGCGCGACCTCCGCCGTCAGTCCGCTGCGGCCCGCTTCCTGATGACCGTGCCCGCCGATGCCACGACCTCTCGCCAGCGGTGTGCCGACGTCCTCGCCGAGTCGATCCGTGACCAGGTGGACGCCGTGCTGTGCACCATTGAACTTGCCGACCGCAGCTCGATGGGAGGGCATGTCAGACCCAGCCTCGCCTTCGCCGACGATGTGGAAAAGTCGATCGTCGTGGCCTCGCGGTCGGTGCAGTCCAGGGCAGACCTCCCTGCCCTGGTGGAGAAGCTCGGCGTGAAGCTTCAGAAGTTCACTACCTCGTTCGGCGCGCTGTTCCCCCTCGGCACGATCACCTGCTACCGGCGCCGGCCGTTCACCGAGGCCGACTCCAGCCTGCTGGAAGCCCTGGGGGCCCAGGCCGCCGCTCTGGTTGCCTCGCTGAGCAACCCGGCCATGACCACACCATTGGCCGGGCGTCTGGCGGCGGCCCCCACGCCCGGAAGCGCCGAACGTATCCTGCGTGACCTCGGCTGGCACTCCGGACCGACCCATCCGGTCCTCGTCAGGCTCCGGTCAGTGGCCTACGGCACCCCGTCCGCGTTCGACCGACTTGCGGACTCCTTGAGGGAGACGTGTACCGGAGTGGACGCTGCCCTGCTCGTTCCCTCGGCTCCTCTGGTGTCCCTTCTGATCCGCTGCCGGCCGGAGCAATGGAAGGGCTTCGAGCAGTCACTCCGCAATACCGTCAAGCAGTTCCGAGCCGAGGCCGTGGGCGGAGTGGCGGTGGGGATCGGGCCGCTCGCGAGCAACGTCCGTGACCTAACGGCAGCCCTGGACAAGGCGGAGTGGAGCCTGGCGTGGGCCGAACTGCTGGGCGAGAGCGCCTCGGTGATCCACTATCAGGACGTCGCCCACCTCCAGCTCCTCCCCAAGGTCGCCATGGACATCGGCGAGGAACTGCGTGAGGTCCTGGCCCGGGTGTCCGAGGTCATCCGCTACGACCTTCGGCACGGCACGGCCCTCTCCGTGACCCTGGAGAGCTACCTGGCCAGTCACTGCTCGGCGACCGACACGGCGAACGAACTGTTCATCCACCGCAACACCCTGAGACAACGACTCGGACGTATCGAAGAGCTGCTCGGGCGCCCGGTGGACGAGCTGGGCAACTGGGCGGTGGTCGCGCTGGCCGCACGACTGGCCCTGGCCACACAGCCCGAGCTGACTGACGGGACGGGCTGAGACCCGCTCACCCGGGCCTGCGGCAGACCCCGACCTGAGGCGTGGCTCCGCCGGGCCTCCTCTCTCTACACCTTCCGTGCCTGACCCCTGTGGCCGACGATCAGGTGCAAGGCGCCCTCTGTACTCGTGAGGCATGTGCAGGTTGCACACAGACGCGCCGCAGGCTGCCGCCTAGCATCTCGAAAAACATTGGGAGCGCCCCCAAAGAAGGCCGAATTTTGGCCCCGGCCCGGATGCACCCAATTTCTTCGCCTGTACCCGTCTGTTGCCCTTCTTTTCGTGCATCGAATTCGAAGCGCGATTTCGGCGGAGTGAAATTGAAGGAGGTCCGCCGGTGACCAGTGACCAGTCCGAGAGCGTCATAAATCAGGGAGGTCGGCACCAGTTGCCGACCGAAGCGACTGGGGTGGGCCGGGCGAACAGTCTGAGCGGTCACCTCGGTGTGTGGTCGATCGTGTTCATGGTGGTGGCGGCCGCGGCCCCCCTCACGGTCGTCGCCGGAGTGGTCCCTCTGGGGATAGGCATCGGTAACGGGGCCGCATTTCCGCTCATGTTCGTGGTCTGTTGTGTGAGCCTGCTGTTGTTCGCCGTGGGGTTCACGAGAATGACCCCCTACGTGCCCAACGCCGGGGGCTTCTACACATACATTCGTTCAAGTCTGGGCCGGCCCATGGGCCTTGGCTCGGCGTACCTCGCGCTGGCCACCTACAGCGCCGTGATGCTCGGTGTGTACGGCTACATCGGCGCGGTGACGCAGGGGCTGGTGCTCCAGTACGCCGGAGCGAACCTGCCTTGGTGGCTCTACTCCGCGGGCGTGTTGCTGATTGTCGCCGTGCTCGGGTACCGGCACGTCGAACTGTCCGGCAAGGTGCTCGGTGTGCTGCTGATGTGTGAGATCGGCATCGTGGTCCTGCTCGATGTCGTGGTGATCGGTCAAGGCGGGGAGTCAGGTCTGTCGACCGCGTTCCTGCAGCCTTCCCAGATCACCTCAGGCTCACCGGGGATCGCGCTCATGTTCGCGATCGCCAGCTTCCTCGGATTCGAGGCGACCGCCGTGTACCGGGACGAGGCGCGTGACCCGGACCGGACGGTGCCACGCGCCACCTACTTGGCACTGCTGCTCGTCGGCGGCTTCTACGCGCTGTCGTCGTGGGCGCTGGTGTCGGCCTGGGGCGACCGGGCCGCAGTGGCGGAGGCAAACGCCGATCCGGGCAACATGCTGATCGCGACGGTGGAGCGCTACCTCGGCTCCGCAGGTTCGGACGTTGTGCAACTCCTGCTGGTCAGCAGCATTTTCGCGGCCATCCTGTCCTTCCACAACGTGGCTGCCCGGTATGTGTTCTCCCTCAGCAACACCGGTGCGCTTCCGACAGGTGGCGGCCGCAGCCATGCTCGTCACGGCTCGCCGCACATCGCCTCACTGGCGACGAGCGGCCTCGCACTGGTCATGCTCGGGATCTTCGCGGCCCTCGGCATGGACCCGGTCACCCAGATCTTCTCGTGGCTCGTCGGGATCGCCACGTTGGGGGTGCTGGTGCTGATGTGCCTGGCCTGCCTGGCCGTGGTCGTGTTCTTCCGCCGCACCCGGGCCGACCGAAGCATGTGGGCGACTGTGATCGCTCCGCTACTGGGGCTTGCGGGGCTGCTCGTCTGCCTGATCCTCACCGTCATGAACTTCCAGCTGCTGATCGCGGGTTCCAGCGGGCTGGCGATCGCGATCGAGGCGTTGCTCGCAGCGTTCTTCGTCGCGGGAGCAGTCGTGGCGCTGGTACGACGCGGGAACCTGACCGACTGAGGCCGTCCGTGCGGCAGGGCGCTACCCGAAGCCTCGAAGTCGACTCGCTGCGGCCCGACGCGCCGGTCGTGACCCGAGGAAGACGTCGCGCCCTGCCGCACTGGCACCGACAAGGCTCCGGCGGTCCCCGCCCTGCTGCCGAAGCACCCGACTCCCATCACTGCGCCGGTCGACACCGGCGTCCCCCCACTCCGAGATCAGAGAGATTCCGTCTGTGGAAGCGACCGAAGCGACCCACGCCGCCTCCGATACCGTTCTGCGGTTCGACGACGTCCATCTGTGGCGCCACACCCCGCACGGCCGCCATGTCCTGCTGTCCGGCATCCGCTGGGAGGTCCGGCGCGGCGAGCGGTGGGCGTTGCTGGGGCACAACGGCGCGGGCAAGAGCACCCTTCTGTCGCTGGCCGGCGCGGTGCGGCACCCGAGTGACGGCACGGTGGAGGTCCTGGGCCGCCGCCTGGGCCGCGCCGACCTGCGGGAGCTGCGCACCGAGGTGGGGCATGTGTCTGCGGCGACCGCCATCCCCACCCGGCTGACGGTCCGCGACTACGTGCTCACCGGAATCACCGGTACGGTGCAGCCCCTGCCAGGCCAGTACGGCGATTCCGAACGCAAGCGGGCCCTGGAGGCGCTGGAGCTGATGGGTCTTGGGACGCTGGCCGACCAGGAGATGCGGCTCTGCTCCCAGGGTGAACAGAGCAGGGCCCGAATCGCCCGTGCCCTGGTGCCTCAGCCCCGTCTGTTGCTGCTGGACGAGCCCGCTGCCGCGCTGGACCTGCCCTCCCGTGAGCGGCTCATCGACGCGCTGGACACCCTGGCCGCGGAGTACCCGCGGCTGGCCACCGTGCTGGTCACCCACCACCTGGAGGAACTTCCGGCGTCGTTCGGCCATGCCCTGCTGTTGCGCAAGGGCGCCACCGTGGCATGCGGCACGGCCGCGCGCACTCTCACCTCGGACCACCTGAGCAGCTGCTTCGGGCTGCCGCTCACGGTGTCCCAGGAGCATGGCCGCTGGCGTGCCCGGCTGGCCGCCGGGCAGCGCCTCGACCCCTCCTGGAACGCATGACAACGTTCCTTGGTGCCTGCGCGGCGAGCCACCCGGCCCGGTACGAGCCGCTGTTGGCGGGCGCCGCGCACGGCAGTTGGATCAGGGGCGCGCCGCGCCACCTCTCAGCTGAGGAAGCTGCGCACCAGTTCGGCGGTCGCGTCGACGTGGGTGCGCATCACCTCGCGGGCCCGCTCGGGGTCTCCCGCCAGGATGGCGTCGACGATCGCTCCATGCTGTTCGTGGGAGTGCTCGAGCGCCGGCCCTATCACGGGGACCACCTGCAGGAGGGTCTCGTTCAGGATGAGCTGAACGTTCGCGATCGAGTCGACGAGGGCGCGACAGCCGGACAACTGGGCGATGCACCCGTGCAGTTCGGCGTCCGCGAGCCGGAACGCCGGGCCCGCCAGCGAGGCCGCTGCCAGGCGTTCCCGCAACTCCCCTCGTTGTTCCTCGCTCAGATCGGCTTCTGCGGCGAGGGCAGCCGCCCCCGGTTCCAGAACCGAGCGGAAGGTGACCATGTCCCTCAGCCGGTCCTTCATCTGCTCGCTCAGCCGGTCGTGCCGGTCCGCGTTCGCGGAGGGCTCCCAGATGACGAAGCTGCCGCCCGCCCGTCCCCGTTGAGTACGGACATAGCCGACTTGCTGCAGCGCTCGGATCACCGCCCGCATGGTGGTTCTGCTGATGCCGAGCTGCTCACTCAGGTCGCGCTCGGGAGGCAAGCGCGTGCCGTGAGGCAGAGCCCCGGCGCGGATCTGGGCGACAAGACCGGCGAGTGCCTCCTCGAAGGGGTTCCGGTCCGAGGGGGCCTCGGATGCGGAATCCGGCATGAGCGACCTCTCGTCGCCGCTGGTCTGAGTCACGTACGCCCTCCCCGTCCCGTTCTGCCGTCAGTCTAGGTGACCCAGATTATTTGTTCACACCATTGCGCCCTCAATGGCCTTCAGATTAGCTTTCGGTATGACCAAATCTCTGATGCGTGACTGCACGGCACCCCCTGCGCATCCGGTGGCCGACGATCGGAGCCGGCGATCACTGATCGGGATCCCGGTCCCGGTCGAAGACGCCAGCTGGCGTGTCTGGGCCGGCAGGGCCCACTTGCTCGGGACCTCGTACGCCGACCGGGTGCGGCAGGCGGGCGCGGTGCCGGTCCTGCTTCCGGTAGGCGGGTCGGATGATGAGGCGCATCGGCTCGCGGCCTCCCTGGACGGCCTCATGATCGCCGGAGGCTCCGATGTCGACCCCGGGCTCTACGGTCAGCTCCCGCACGAGGCGGCTGGCCCGTTCGACCCGGAGCGTGACGGCTGGGAGATCGCCCTGCTGCGAGCCGCTCTCGAGGCGGGTCTTCCGGTGTTCGGCATCTGCCGCGGCATGCAACTGCTGAACGTCGTCCTCGGTGGCACCCTGACCCAGCACCTGCCAGACCAGGTCGGCAGCGACGTGCACAACCCCACGAAGGGCGAGTTCGCGCTGCACCGCATCACCACGGCACCGGACAGCCCGCTGCGCCGGATCGTCGGTGCCGTGGCCGACGTACCGACCTACCACCACCAGGCCGTTGAGGTCCTCGCACCGGACCTGACAGCGGCGGCGTGGGCCGAGGACGGCACGGTCGAGGCCGTCGAGGACTCCGCCGGTCGGATTCTCGGTGTCCAGTGGCACCCCGAGGTCGGCGACTCGGACGAGATCTTCCGCTACTTCGTCGGCTGCTGCGCCACGCAGGACGTCGAGCGGAGCCACGCCGGTGCGGTCCCGCATCAGGCCAACCTGGAAAGGATGTAAGTGATGGGTTTCAAGGTCATCAACCCGGCGACCGAGAGCGTGATCGCCACCATCGAGCAGATGGACGAGCAGCGCACCAACGAGGCCGTTCTGCGCTCGGCGCGCGCGTTCGAGAAGTGGCGCAAGGTGTCGGCCCCCGACCGGGCCCGACTGCTGCGCCGGTTCGCGGCCGTGGTCGAAGCGGACCTGGAGAACCTGGCGAAGCTCGAGACGGAGAACTGCGGGCACCCCATCTCCGACTCGCGCGGCACGGTGGCCCGCGTGCGTGATGTGTTCGACTACTACGCGGCCGCGCCCGAGCGTCTCATCGGCCAGCAGATCCCGGTCGACGGCGGGGTCGACATCACCTTCCACGAGCCCATGGGCGTGGTCGCCGTGATCGCCCCGTGGAACTTCCCGCTCATGATCGCGGTCTGGGGCCTGGCGCCCGCCCTGGCCGCTGGGAACACGGTCGTCATCAAGCCCTCCGAGCTGACACCCATGACGACGATGCGGCTGGGTGAGCTGGCGGTCGAGGCAGGTCTGCCGGAGGACGTGGTCCAGGTGGTCACCGGGGCGGGCAGTGTGGTCGGACAGGCCCTGCTGGACCATCCGAAGGTGGCCAAGGTCGTCTTCACCGGCTCCACGGACGTCGGCCGGCGGGTCATGGCAAGCGCCGCGCCCCACCTCAAGCGGGTGACCCTGGAACTCGGCGGCAAGAGCGCGAACATCGTCTACGCCGATGCCGACCTGGAGGCCGCCGCCGCGGCCGCTCCCATGGGGGTCTTCTACAACTCCGGCCAGGACTGCTGCGCCAGGTCGCGGCTGCTCGTCCAGCGCAGTGTCTTCGACGAGTTCGCCGAGCTCCTCAAGCCGGCCGTCCAGGCGGTGGCCGTGGGCGACCCGACGAAGGAGGCCACCCAGGTCGGCCCCCTCATCAGCGCCGGTCACCGTGACCGTGTCGCCGCGTTCGTCACGGACGAGGAGGAGATCCTCGTGCGCGGCCAGGCACCGCAGGGCCCTGGTTTCTTCTTCGCCCCGACGGTGCTCACCTCGCTGGACGGGAAGGCCCGGAGCGCGGCGGAGGAGATCTTCGGGCCGGTGGTGACGATGATCCCCTTCGACGACGAGGACGACGCGATCCGCATCGCCAACTCGACCGACTACGGGCTCGCCGGCTCGATCTGGACCCGGGACATCGGCCGAGCGCTGCGCACGGCACGTGGCGTGGAGGCCGGCAACCTCTCGGTCAACAACAACAGCGCGGTCCGTCTGCAGACCCCGTTCGGCGGGTTCAAGCAGTCCGGCATCGGCCGCGAACTCGGCCCCGACGCGGCCCTTGAGTTCACCGAGAAGAAGAACGTCTTCATCTCGACGCTCTAGTCGCTCCCCCCTCGTCCTCGTCCGTCGAACGCAACGGCATGCGCGTGCCGCCTGTTCGGGGGACGCCATCCAAAGACTGGAGAAAGCCATGAAAGCCGCAGTTCTGCGGGACGACCAGGAAAGGTTCAGCGTCGAAGAGGTCGCGGTCGACGGGGTGGGGGCGCACGAGCTCCTGATCCAGACCGCGGCCGCCGGCCTGTGCCACAGCGACCTCTACCACCTACGTGGCGTGTTCGACATTCCCCGCCCGACGATCCTCGGTCACGAGTCGGCGGGAGTCGTGCTCGAAGTCGGCAGCGAGGTCGAGGGCTTTGCCGTGGGCGACCACGTCATCACCTGCTTGGCGACGTTCTGCGGTCGCTGCGAACGGTGTCTGAGCGGCCGCTCCTACCTCTGCGCCGGCACGCACAGCCAGCGGGCCCCGGGCGCCAGGCCCCGCCTGCACCAGGACGATGCCGAGATTCACCAGTTCCTCAACGTGTCCAGCTTTGCCGAGCAGCTCCTCGTCCATGAGTCCGCCGCGGTGCGGATCACCAAGGACATGCCCCTCGACCTGGCCGCCCTCATCGGGTGCGGGGTCACCACCGGGCTCGGCGCCGTCTTCAACAAGGCACAGGTGCGCCCCGGTGAGACGGTGGCGGTGATCGGCTGCGGCGGCATCGGTCTCAGCGCCATCCAGGCAGCGCGGATCTCCGGCGCCGGACGGATCATCGCCGTCGACCGGCAGCCGGACAAGTTCGACGTGGCGACCAAAGTGGGAGCCACCGACGTCGTGGACGCCTCTCGGTACGACGCCGCCGAGGCCATCCGGGAGCTGACCGGCGGCGGTGTCGACCACTGCATCGAGGCGGTGGGCGCGCCCGCCACCGCGACGGCGGCGCTGGAGTCGCTCGCCGTCGGTGGCACCGCGACCATCGTGGGCCTGATGCCCTCGGGCAAGACCTTCCCCGTGCAGGGCAGGCTCCTGCTCGACGACCGGCGGCTGCAGGGCGCGTACATGGGAGCGCAGAACTTCCGCGTCGCCATGCCCCGCCATGTGGAGTTGTTCCTGTCCGGGCAGCTGCTGCTGGAGGAGATGGTGAGCTCACGGATCGGCCTCGACGGCATCGACGACGCGTTCGACGCCATGGAAGCCGGCCGTGCGGTGCGGGACCTCGTCATCTTCTGATTCCAGCCCGCCACGCAAGGAAGTACGGCCCGGCACCGTCCTTCGGCTGAACCCTGGAGGCAGTGTGCTCCCCACCGTCCGTCAGATCCTGGCCATGCCCGTGCTCGCCACGGCGGATCCCGAGGTGCTCGCAGGCCAGGACCAGCTCGACCGCCCCGTCCGATGGCTGCACCCGGCCGAGGTGGCCGACATCGCGCACCTGCTGCGCGGCGACGAGATCGTCCTGATGACGGGTGTCATCCTCGGCGACGACGCCCAGCGCATCCGCGACTATGTCCGCTCGCTCGCGGTCGCCGGCGCAGCCGGTGTCGTCGTGGAGCTGGGACGGAAATGGTCGTCCCTTCCCGAGGCACTGATCTCGGCGTGCCGACGTGAAGACCTGGTGCTCATCGCGCTGCACCGCGAGGTCCGTTTCGCGTCGATCGTGGAAGAGGTCGGAGCACGGATTCTCGACACCGAGATCGAGGAACTCCGCGCCAGCGAGTACATCCACGAGACGTTCACGCGGTTGGACGTCGACGGCGCGCGACCAGAGGAGATCCTCGCCGCCGTCGTGCGGATCGCCTCTGTCCCCGTGGTCCTGGAGTCGTCACGGCATCAGGTGGTCGGTTACGACACCGCGGGAAGGTCCACCGCCTCGGTACTCGGGGACTGGGGACGGCGTTCACGTGGGATCGTGCCCTCCGGGCGGACCGGTTACGACCGCCGCACCGGCTGGCTGATGACGGTGGTCGGGTCGCGCGGCGACGACTGGGGCCGGCTCGTCCTTCTCACCGACACGCTGCCGAACCGCCGCGACTACGTCCTGATCGAGCGCGCGGCGGCGGCCCTGGCGCTGCACCAGATGCGCTCACGGGCCCGCGACGGCGCCGAGCGCAACACCCACACCGCGCTGCTCGGCGAACTCCGGGCCGGCCGGATTACGAACGAACTGGTCGTGCGCTGCGAGGCGGCTCACCTTCCCGTGCGGACCAGAAGGTTCGTCGCCATCGCCCTGCGAGGACGGCTGACCGCGCAGGACGAGAGGCAGTGGTCGCTGACCGACCTGGCCACCGTCGTCGTGAAGGCGTCTCGAAGCCTGGGGACGCCCATGCTCGTCGGCCTCGACACCGATCACGTCATCGCCCTCACCAGCATGCCCGTGACCATGTCGCCGGACGCGATGACGGCCGCTCTCGCGCAGGAGGTGCGCAAGACCGCGAGCGTGACGATTGCTCGCAGTGAGGTCGTCGACCGGCTGGAGGACACCTTCCGCACGTTGATCGACGCCAGGCACATCCTCGACGCGGCCGAGGCCGACGACCCACGCCCCTGGATCACCCTCGCCGACGTCCATCTGCGCGGCCTGGTCCACCTGCTCCGCGACGACGAACGGATCCGCCTGTACGTCCGCCGGGAGCTCGGACCGCTCCAGGCCTACGACGCCGATCGCGGAACGTCGTTGATGACTCTTCTGAGAGTTTTCCTGGAGGAACCGGGCGGCAAGGCGGCCGCGGCCAAACGTCTGCTGCTCTCGAGGCCGGTGCTCTACGAGCGGTTGGCCAGGATCGAGTCGATTCTCGAAGTCGACCTCGAAGACCCGCACATCCGTACGTCCCTGCACGTCGCCGTGCTCGCCTGGTCGCTTGCCGACGAGGAGACGCATCGCTCGCACGGCGAGTGAATCTGCGAAACGCGCCGTCCGCGGCACCGGCCCGACGCCGTGTAGGAGAGGGCGCCAGGAACGGACACCATGTCGGTCCTCCGGCGGTGGCCCAACCGGCAGAGTCGGCGACATGGACGGGCTGAGCAGTCCCTTCCGTTCCCCGACTCACCGGTGAGGACATCCCATGAGCGTTTCAGAAGCCCAGCAGGTCGCAACGGAATCCGAGGTGCAGCGGGCCTACCGCCTCGACCGTGAGCACGTGTTCCACTCCTGGTCCGCTCAGGACACCTTGGACCCCATGGTGATCACCAAGGCCGAGGGCTCCTACGTCTGGGACGGTGACGGCAAGAAGTACCTGGACTTCAGCAGCCAGCTGGTCAACACCAACATCGGCCACCAGCACCCTCGGGTGATCGCCGCGATCCAGGACCAGGCCGCCCGTCTGTGCACCATCGCTCCCCAGTACGCGAACGACGCGCGCAGTGAGGCGGCGCGGCTCATCGCCGAGCGCGCCCCCGGTGACCTCGACAGGGTCTTCTTCACCAACGGCGGCGCCGATGCCAACGAACACGCCGTGCGCATGGCTCGACTGGTTACCGGGCGGCACAAGGTACTGACGACGTACCGCTCCTACCACGGCGGCACCACGACCGCGGTGAACATGACCGGCGACCCCCGGCGGTGGGCCAACGACCACGGCACCACCGGAACGCTGCACTTCTGGGGGCCGTTCCTGTACCGCTCGGCGTTCCACTCCGAGACCCAGGAACAGGAGTGCGAGCGCGCCCTGCGACACCTGGAGCAGGTCATCACCTTCGAGGGGCCGGACACCGTCGCGGCGGTCGTCCTGGAGTCCATCCCGGGCACGGCCGGCGTCATGGTGCCGCCGCCCGGCTACATGAGCGGCGTGCGTGAACTGTGCGACCGGTTCGGCATCATGATGATCGCCGACGAGGTGATGACCGGCTTCGGACGCACCGGAGCCTGGTTCGCCATCGGCGAGGCAGGAGTCGTACCCGACCTGCTGACATTCGCCAAGGGTGTGAACTCCGGATACGTGCCGCTCGGGGGCGTGGTGATCAGCCGCGCGATCGCCGCCTACTTCGGCAAGCGGCCCTACCCCGGCGGTCTCACCTACTCGGGACACCCCCTCGCCACGGCGTCCGCTGTCGCGACCATCAACACGATGGAGGACGAGGGGATCGTGCAGAACGCCGCACGCTTGGGAGAGGAGGTCTTCGGCCCGGGACTGCGCGTCATAGCCGACCGCCACCCGAGCGTTGGCGAGGTCCGGGGCACGGGAGCCATGTGGGCCCTGGAACTGGTCAGGGACCCCGCCACCCGCGAGCCCCTCGCGCCCTACGGCGGCACCAGCCCCGCCATGGCGGAAATGACCGCCTTCCTCAAGGGCGAAGGCATGCTGCCGTTCACCAACTTCAACCGCATTCACGTCGTGCCTCCCCTCAACATCCCCGACGCCGACGCGGCCGAGGGACTCCGCCTCATCGACGCCGCGCTGGACATCGCCGACCGCCATGTCACGGCCTGAGGGAGGAACACCGTGACCACGCTCGCGCAACCTGTCACAGACGCTACGGCCAACCCACTGGCCGACGCGCATGCGCAACTGGCCTCCGCCATCAGACTTCTCGGCTACGACGACGGGATGTTCGACCTCCTCGCCAAACCGCGCCGGGAAGTGACCGTCGCCGTGCCCCTGCGTCGCGACGACGGCCGGATCGAGGTGCTCGTCGGCCACCGGGTGCAGCACAACCTCTCCCGCGGGCCGGCCAAGGGCGGCCTGCGTTACAGCCCTGATGTGTCCCTCGACGAAGTGCGCGCGCTGGCGATGTGGATGACCTGGAAGTGCGCACTGCTCGACGTTCCGTACGGCGGTGCCAAGGGCGGCGTGCGCATCGATCCCAAGCTCTACTCCCAGGCCGAGCTGGAGCGGGTGACCCGCCGCTACACCAGTGAGATCAGCCCTCTCATCGGCCCCGAGAGGGACATCCCCGCACCGGACGTCGGCACCGACGAGCGCACCATGGCCTGGCTGATGGACACCTACTCTGTCCAGCACGGCCACACGGTTCTCGGTGTGACCACCGGCAAGCCGCTCAGCCTTGGCGGTTCACGTGGCCGGGCGACCGCCACATCACGGGGCGTCGTGCACGTGGCACTCGCGGCACTGGCCGAGTGCGGAATCGACCCGGCTCGGGCCACCGCCGTCGTACAGGGATTCGGAAAGGTCGGCCGACACGCCGCGCGCTTCCTCGCCGAAGCCGGGCTGCGCGTGCTCGCGGTCAGCGACCAGTACGGTGCGGTCGCCGCCGAGTCCGGACTGGACATCGCCGCCCTTGAAACGCATGTCGACGAGCACGGCACGGTCGTCGGCTTCCCCGGTGGTGCGGAGCTCGACCGCGACGCCGTCATCGGGCTGCCCGCCGATCTGCTGGTGCCCGCGGCCGTCGAGGGCACTATCCACGCCGGCAACGCCCACCAGGTGCGAGCGCGGGTCGTCGTGGAGGGCGCCAACGGACCGACCACACGCGAAGCCGACCGGATCCTCGAAGCACAGGGAACCCTCGTCGTCCCCGACATCCTCGCCAACGCGGGCGGGGTGATCGTGTCCTACTTCGAATGGGTGCAAGCCAACCAGGCCTACTGGTGGAGCACCGACGACGTGGAGGCGCGTCTCGAGGAGCGGATGCTCCAGGCCTGGCACCAGGTTCTCGAGCACGCCCGTCACCTCGGTGTACCACTGCGCACCGCGGCGACCGCTCTCGCCGTGGAACGCGTGGCCCAGGCCCATCTGCAGCGTGGGCTGTACCCCTGATCGCCCACCTGCCGCACCACTGCCGGGAGTTCATGCCCCGGCCTCACCGGCCGCACCGGACTCCGTCCCCTGACCTGACGTCCGTACCCGGCACACCCTCAGACGGAAAGATTGGACTTGAGCCGTGAACCCGCAGCAACAGACCACGACAGAAGCCGAGTACTTCGTGGGCGACGAGCAGATGCTGATCGCCGGCGAGTGGACCGCGGCCTGCGACGGCGAGTGGATCGACGTCGAAAGCCCCCGCGACAGGTCGATCATCGGCCGCGTCCCGCGCGGCCGGGCCGAGGACGTCGACAAGGCGGTGACCGCGGCCCGGCGTGCCTTCCCCGCCTGGCGCGACCTCCGTCCCCGTGACCGCGGTGACCTCTTCCGGAAGATCGCCGACGCCCTGGAGCCCGAGCAGGAGCGCATCGCGCGGCTGCTGTCGCTGGAGAACGGCAACGCCCTGCGGACCCAGTCCCGCGGCGAAATGCAGTTCGTCGTCGACGCCTTCCGCTACTTCAGCGGCGTGGCGGGCGAAGCCAAGGGCGAGAGCATCCCGCTCAACGCCACGATCCTCGACTACTCACGGCGGGAGCCCCACGGCGTCGTGGGCGCCATCGTGCCGTGGAACGCGCCGCTGATGCTCTCGGCGCTGAAGATCGCACCCGCGCTGGTGACCGGCAACACCCTTGTTCTGAAGGTCGCGGAGGACGCGCCGCTCGCTGTTCTCGCCGTCGCCAGGATCTGCCAGCAGTTCCTTCCCGAGGGCGTCCTCAACGTCGTCACCGGATACGGCACCGAGGTGGGCGAGGCGCTGACCTCGCACCCGGGTATCGCCAAGCTGTCCTTCACCGGTTCCACGGCGGTGGGCCGCCGCGTGATGGAGAAGGGCTCGGAGCGCATCGTGCCGGTTTCCCTCGAACTCGGCGGGAAGAGCCCGCAGATCGTCTTCTCCGACGCCGACGAGGACTGGGTCGTCGAGGGCACCATCGCCGGGATGCGGTTCTTCCGGCAGGGCCAGTCGTGCACCGCCGGATCCCGGCTGTTCCTGCACGAGTCGATCTACGAGTCCTTCCTCGGCAAGCTGGTCGACAGGCTCGCGGCGTTGAAGGTCGGCGACCCCCTCGACGAGGCCAGCGACATGGGCACCATCGTCAACCGCAAGCAGTTCGAGCGGGTCAGCGACTACGTGTCCGATGGCATCGCGCAACCGGGTGTGGAGGTCGCCCTGGGCGGGATCCCGCCGCTGGAGGGCCCGCTCACGCGGGGCTACTACTTCCAGCCCACCGTGTTCGGGGGCGTGTCCAACGACTGGCGGATCGCCTCCGAGGAGATATTCGGCCCGGTCGTGTGCGCGATCCCGTGGAAGGACGAGGACGAGGTCGTTCGCATGGCCAACGACACCTCCTACGGCCTCGCCGGATTCGTGTGGACCCACGACCTCGGAGCGGCCCTGCGTACCGCCCACTCCCTGGAGGCGGGCTGGGTGCAGGTCAACCAGGGCGGCGGGCAGGTGCTGGGACAGTCCTACGGCGGCTTCAAGCAGAGCGGCATCGGCCGGGAGTTCTCCCTCGAAGGCATGCTGGACAGCTACACACAGCGCAAGCACGTCTCAGTCAATCTGGGGCGCTGACTCATGACACAGAGCACCGCACACCAGGAACCCGGCACGCGAGGTCCGCTGGAGGGACTCGTCGTCGTCGATCTCAGCCGCGCACTGGCCGGCCCCCACGCCACGATGATGCTCGGCGACATGGGTGCACGGGTCATCAAGGTCGAGGCGCCCGGCAAGGGCGACGAGTCCCGCGGCTGGGGGCCACCGTTTGTCGGCCCGGAGGACGCCCGGGAGTCGACGTACTTCCTGTCCTGCAACCGCAACAAGGAGTCCGTCACCGCGGATCTGAAGTCCCCGGAGGGCACCGACCTGCTGACCAGGCTGGTGCGGCGCGGCGACGTCCTCGTCGAGAACTTCCGCCCCGGTGTCATGGACCGACTCGGCTTCTCCAACGAACGGCTCCACGAGATCAACCCCCGCCTGGTAATCCTCTCGATCAGCGGGTTCGGCCACGACGGCCCGCAGGGCGGACGACCCGGATACGACCAGATCGCCCAGGGTGAAGCCGGCCTGATGAGCCTGACCGGGCCGGATCCGGACACTCCGACAAAGGTCGGAGTGCCGATCGGAGACCTGCTGGCCGGAATGTGGGGTGCGTATGGTGTGCTGTCCGCGCTGTACGAACGGGAGCGGACCGGCCGCGGCAAGGTAGTGCGCACCTCGCTGCTCGCCTCGATCGTGGGGGTGCACGCCTTCCAGGGCACCCGCTACACGGTGGCAGGCGAAGTGGGCCGTGCAACCGGCAACCACCACGCGGCCATCGCCCCGTACGGCCTCTACCGCTGCGCGGGGGGCGCGATCCAGGCAGCGGTCGCCAACGACATCCTGTGGGCAAAGTTCGCCGAGATCGTCGGGCTGGACGCCGACGACCCGCGGTTCGCTACCAACATCCAGCGCACGGCACATCGAGACGACCTCGTCGAGAAGATCGAGAAGCAGCTGCTGCAGCGACCGCCCGAGTACTGGCTGGAACGCCTGCACGCGGCCGGGGTACCGGCAGGTGAGGTCCGCACCCTCGACCAGGTCTACAACTCCCCACAGACTCGCTCGCAGGGACTCGTGATCGAGGTGAACCACTCCTCGCTCGGTCAGATCGAACTCCCCGGCCCCGCCGTCCGCTTCGACGAGGGCGGCCGCAGCAAGCACAACCCCCCGCCGCGGCTGGGCGAGCACAACGACAGCGTACGAGTCTGGCTGGACGGCCACGATGCATGACACGGAGACCGAGGCGCTGGCCGACGGCACCCTGCTGCGACGGCGGGCGGAAGGAGTCGTCGAACTCGTACTCAACCGCCCCGAGCGGCACAACGCCCTGACCGTCCGGATGTATGAGGCACTCCTGGAAACCTGTGCCGAACTTCGGGGCGACACCACGGTGCGCGCCCTGGTCATCCGGGGTGCGGGAGGCAAAGCCTTCACCGCAGGCAACGACATCGCACAATTCACCGCCATGCAGGACGGTGCGGCCGGGGTCTTTCACGAGGCAGGCGTCCGCTGGGTGCTCCGTTCGATCGCCGAACTGCCGCAGGTCACCATCGCCGCGGTCGACGGTGTCTGCGTCGGCGCGGGGCTCGGCATCGCGACCCACTGCGACCTGCGCATCGCCACCCGGGACTCCCGCTTCGGATACCCCATCGCCCGGACCCTCGGCAACGTGCTCTCCGCCTCTTTGGTGTCCCGCTGCGCCGCAGTCTTCGGTGAACCGATGACGCGCGAGATGCTCCTGACGTCGAGGTTGGTGGACGCCTCACGCGCGCACGCGGTGGGAGCCGTGATGTCCGTCGTGGCCAGAGACCGGTTGGACAGAGAGGTGGACGACGTGGTGGCGGGGCTGCTTCGTGCCGCACCACTCACCCTCCGGACGACCAAACGCCAGCTCCTGTACCGGGCGGACACGCTCGACGCGGTCCCTTCGGACGACGACGCACTCATCGAGGAGGCGTACGGCAGCGCAGACTTCCGGGAGGGAGTCCGGGCCTTCCTCGCCAAGGAGAAGCCACATTTCAGCCCGCGAGCCGGGACAGCCACACGGGCGACGAGAGACACGTGACATGGAACGACCCCCGCACTCAGGTCACACCAGGCTGTCCGCCGGTGATCCGGTCCACGGCCCCGACAGGCTCTCTCTGGCCGCCGACTTCCCAGCACCCACCCACGAGCAGTGGCAGCTCCTGGTCGCGGGCGTACTGCGCAAGACAGGCAAGGACGTCGAAGGAGCTCAGGCCGAGAAAGCCCTGTCCACCGCGCTGGAGGACGGGTTGCGCACCCGGCCTCTGTACACCGCGCTCGACGCCGCGCCCGCCTCCGGTCTCCCCGGTTTCGCCCCCTTCGTACGCGCGGGCCGCGCCGAGGGGAACACGGTCGGCGGCTGGGACGTACGGCAGCGCCACACCGCGGCCGACAACCCGGCGGTCCTCACGGACCTGGAGAACGGCGTCACCTCGCTGTGGCTGGGCGTCGGCGAGGGCGGCATCCCGGTGGCATCGCTCGCCGGGGTTCTCGACGGCGTCTACCTCGACTTGGCGCCGGTCACGCTCGACGCGGGACGGGACGTGGAGCCCGCCGCGCGGGAGCTGCTGCGGCTGTACGAGGAGCGGGGCGTCGCCAGGGACGCGGCGCGAGGCAACCTGGGCGCCGACCCGCTCGGGCACGAGGCCTGTACCGGGCAGACGTACGACTTCACGCCCGTCGCCGGGCTCGCCCAGCTGTGCGCCGAGGAGTACCCCTGCCTGCGCGCGCTGACCGTGGACGCGCTGCCGTACCACGAGGCGGGCGGCTCGGCCGGGCAGGAGCTGGGCGCCTCACTGGCGACCGGAGTGGCGTATCTGCGGCTGCTGACCGAGGCCGGGCTGAGCGTCGAACAGGCCTGTGGGCAGCTGGAGTTCCGGTACGCAGCGACCGCCGACCAGTTCCTGACGATCGCCAAGCTGCGAGCCGCCCGCCGGCTGTGGGCCCGGGTCGCCGAGGTCTGCGGGGCGCCGGGCGCGGGGGCACAGCTCCAGCACGCGGTGACCTCGCCGGTGATGATGACGCGCCGCGACCCGTGGGTGAACATGCTGCGCGCGACCATCGCCACGCTGGCCGCCGGCGCGGGCGGCGCCGAGTCGGTCACCGTGCTGCCCTTCGACGACGCGCTCGGGCTGCCGGACGCGTTCGCACGCCGCATCGCCCGCAACACCTCGACGATCCTCATCGAGGAGTCGCACCTGGCCCGGGTCATCGACCCGGCGGGCGGCTCCTGGTACGTGGAGCGGCTCACCGACGAACTCGCCCACGCGGGCTGGGAGTTCTTCCAATGGATCGAGTTGATTGGCGGTCAGGCGGCTGCTCTGAGGTCGGGTCGCCTGAGAGAGGACCTTGCTGACACCTGGGAAGCGCGAAGCATTCAGCTCGCCCAGCGCCGCGAGCCGATCACCGGTGTCAGCGAGTTCCCGCACCTGGCGGAGAAGCCGGTCGTCCGCGAGCCCGCGCCCGTTTCGCCGTCCGGCGGTCTGCCGCGGGTCCGGCGTGACGAGGCGTACGAGGCGCTGCGCGCCCGCTCCGACGCCCATCTGGCCGCGACCGGCGCCCGGCCCCGGATCTTCCTGGCCGCGCTGGGTCCGGCCGCCGCCCACACCGCGCGGCTCACCTTCGCGGCCAACCTCTTCCAGGCGGGCGGCATCGAGCCCGTCACCGAGGGCACCTTCGAGGACAGCGGGGCGAGCGAGGCCTGTCTGTGCTCCAGCGACGCGCTGTACGAGGAGTGGGCCGAGCCGCAGGCGCAGGCTCTCAAAGCCGCTGGCGCCCGGCATGTGTTCCTCGCCGGCCGTGGTCAGTATGCCGGCGTGGATTCCTATGTCTTCGCCGGATGCGACGCCGTCTCCGTACTGTCCGACGCTCTCGACCGCTTGGGGGTCTCCCGATGACCGTCCCCGACTTCTCCGGGATCGATCTCGGAACCTCGGCCGCCACAGGCACCACAGACGAGTGGCAGGCCGCGCTCAAGAGGGCGGCCGGCGGCGACGACCTGCTGTGGGAGACCCCCGAGGGCATCCCGGTCAAGCCGCTCTACACCGGGCGGGACCTGGAGGGCCTGGACTTCCTGGACACCCGCCCGGGCGCGGCCCCGTATCTGCGCGGCCCCTACCCGACGATGTACGTCAACCAGCCCTGGACGATCCGCCAGTACGCGGGCTTCTCCACCGCCGAGGAGTCCAACGCCTTCTACCGCCGCAACCTCGCGGCCGGTCAGAAGGGCCTGTCGATCGCCTTCGACCTGCCCACCCACCGCGGCTACGACAGCGACCATCCGCGCGTGACCGGTGACGTCGGCATGGCGGGCGTGGCCATCGACTCCATCTACGACATGCGGCAGCTCTTCGACGGCATCCCCCTCGACAAGATGACCGTGTCGATGACGATGAACGGCGCCGTGCTGCCGGTGCTCGCGCTGTACATCGTGGCGGCCGAGGAACAGGGCGTACCGCCCGAGAAGTTGGCCGGGACCATCCAGAACGACATCCTCAAGGAGTTCATGGTCCGCAACACCTACATCTATCCGCCGTCCCCGTCGATGCGGATCATCTCCGACATCTTCGCGTACACCTCGCAGCGGATGCCGCGCTACAACTCCATCTCCATCTCCGGCTACCACATCCAGGAGGCCGGCGCGACAGCCGACCTGGAGCTGGCGTACACCCTCGCCGACGGCGTGGAGTACATCCGCGCGGGCCGCGAAGCCGGCCTGGACGTGGACGCCTTCGCGCCCCGGCTCTCCTTCTTCTGGGCGATCGGCATGAACTTCTTCATGGAGATCGCCAAGCTCCGCGCGGCCCGCCTGCTGTGGGCGAAGCTGGTGAAGCAGTTCGACCCGCAGAACGCCAAGTCCCTCTCCCTGCGCACCCATTCGCAGACCTCGGGCTGGTCGCTGACCGCGCAGGACGTCTTCAACAACGTCACCCGCACCTGCGTCGAGGCGATGGCGGCCACCCAGGGCCACACCCAGTCGCTGCACACCAACGCCCTCGACGAGGCACTGGCGTTGCCCACCGACTTCTCGGCGCGCATCGCCCGCAACACCCAGCTCCTCATCCAGCAGGAGTCCGGCACGACCCGGGTCATCGACCCGTGGGGCGGCAGCGCGTACGTGGAGAAGCTGACGTACGACCTCGCCCGCAAGGCGTGGCAGCACATCCAGGAGGTCGAGGCGGCGGGTGGTATGGCCAAGGCCATCGACGCGGGCATCCCCAAGCTCCGCATCGAGGAGGCCGCGGCCCGCACCCAGGCCCGTATCGACTCCGGGCGCCAGCCGGTCATCGGCGTCAACAAGTACCGCGTGGAGACCGACGAGCAGATCGACGTGCTCAAGGTCGACAACTCCTCGGTGCGCACCCAGCAGATCGAGAAGCTGCGTCGACTGCGCGCGGAGCGCGACGAGCGGGCCTGCCAGGACTCGCTGGACGCGCTCACCCGGGCCGCGGGCGGCGAGGGCAACCTGCTGGAGCTGGCCGTGAACGCGGCCCGCGCCAAGGCCACCGTCGGGGAGATCTCCGACGCCCTGGAGAAGGTGTACGGGCGGCACGCGAGCCAGATCCGTACGATCTCCGGCGTGTACCGCAACGAAGCCGGCGAGTCCCCGTCCGTGGACCGCACCCGCGCCCTGGTGTCCGACTTCGCCGAGGAGGAGGGGCGCCGGCCGCGCATCCTGGTCGCCAAGATGGGCCAGGACGGCCATGACCGCGGCCAGAAGGTCATCGCCACCGCCTTCGCCGACCTCGGCTTCGACGTCGACGTCGGCCCCCTGTTCCAGACCCCGGCCGAGGTCGCCCGCCAGGCCGTCGAGGCGGACGTGCACATCGTCGGCGTCTCCTCGCTGGCCGCCGGCCACCTCACCCTCGTACCGGCGCTCAAGGAGCAGCTGGCCGAGGAGGGGCGCGAGGACATCATGATCGTGGTCGGCGGGGTCATCCCGCCGCAGGACGTGCCCACCCTCCTGGAGATGGGCGCGGCGGCCGTCTTCCCGCCGGGGACGGTGATCCCGGACGCGGCGTACGACCTGGTCAAGCGACTGTCGGACGACCTCGGGCACGACCTGTGATCGATGTCGACGCGTATGTGAAGGGTGTGCTCGACGGCAAGCGTGCCCTCGTCGCCCGCGCCATCACGCTCGTCGAGTCGACCCGGCCCCGGCACCGGGCGCTGGCCCAGGAGTTGCTCACCGAGCTGCTCCCGCACAGCGGCCGGGCCCGGCGGATCGGCGTCAGCGGGGTGCCCGGGGTGGGCAAGTCGACGTTCATCGACGCGTTCGGCACCCTGCTCACCGGCCTCGGTCACCGGGTCGCGGTCCTCGCCGTCGACCCGTCGTCGACCCGGACGGGCGGCTCGATCCTGGGTGACAAGACCCGGATGGAACGCCTGGCCGTGGACCCGGCGGCGTTCGTGCGCCCCTCCCCCAGCGCGGGCACGCTCGGCGGGGTCGCCAAGGCGACCCGCGAGTCCATGGTCGTGATGGAGGCGGCGGGCTACGACGTGATCCTGGTCGAGACGGTCGGTGTCGGGCAGTCCGAGACCGCCGTGGCGAACATGGTCGACTCCTTCCTGCTCCTCTCCCTCGCCCGTACCGGCGACCAGCTCCAGGGCATCAAGAAGGGCGTCCTGGAGCTCGCCGACGTGATCGCCGTCAACAAGGCGGACGGCCCGCACCAGCGGGACGCGCAGGCGGCGGCACGGGAGTTGGCGGGCGCGCTGCGGCTGATGCACGGCAAGGACGCGTTCTGGACCCCGCCCGTGCTGACGTGCAGCGCCCGTGAGACGACCGGCCTGGACACCGTCTGGGAGCGGATCGAGCAGCACCGCACCCTGCTGGACTCCACCGGCCGCCTCACCGCCAAGCGCCGCGACCAGCAGGTCGACTGGACCTGGAGCATGGTCCGCGACGAGCTCCTGGACCGGCTGCACACCGACCCGGCGGTACGCGCGCTCGCCCCTGATCTCGAACAGCAGGTCAGGGAGGGCGAGTTGACGGCCACGCTCGGCGCCGAACGCATCCTCAAGGCGTTCGCGAGCTCCAGCGACGTATGACGTCGGTCGTTCGGGCTTGGAGTCAGGCTCGCTTTGGGGCGGTGGTGACGGAAAGCCCGAGTTCCTCATCTTCAAGGGGAGCGAAAAACCGGGACACGGCTGCGTCGCTCACGTCCTGCAAGGTGGGTGGGTTCCAGCGCGGGGAGCGGTCCTTGTCGATGACCTGTGCGCGAATGCCCTCGACCAGGTCGGATGTGGCCAGGGCCCGGCAGGAGACGCGGTATTCCTGGTCGAGTACCGCCTCCAAGGAGGGGAGCTCGCGAGCCCGCCGCAGCGCGGCGAAGGTGACCTTCACGGCGGTCGGGCACTTGGCCTTGATCTGAACGGCGGCCTTCGCGGCGGCGGGATGACCGCTGTGCACAAGGCGGAACACCACCTCCTCAACGGTTCCGGCCGCATAGCATTCGTCGATCCACCCTTGATGCTCGGCCAGCTCGGCGGACGGTGTGGGCAGCACGTGACGGGCCAGAACCTGGTGGAGGTCGTCTTCGGCCAGTTCAGCGATGAGCGCATCAAGATCGGCCGACGGCACGAAATGATCGGCGAGGCCGCACAGGTGCGCATCGCCTGCGCCGACGAAGCCTGCGGTGAGCGCGAGATGGGTGCCGAGTTCCCCCGGGGCGCGCGACAGCAGGTAGGTGCCACCGACGTCCGGGACGAGGCCGATCGTCGTCTCGGGCATCGCCGCGGTGGTCCGCTCGGTGACGATCCGCACGGCGCCGTGAGCGGAGAGGCCGATCCCTCCACCCATCACGATGCCGTCCATGACAGCGACGTACGGCTTGGGGTACGAGGAGATCCGGGCGTTCAGCCGGTACTCGTCCCGCCAGAACCGACGGGTCGCCTCTCCGCCGGCCGCTGTGGCATCGCGATGAACGTCCCGGATGTCGCCGCCGGCACACAGCCCGCGCTCGCCGGCGCCGGTGAGAAGGACCAGTCGGACCCGTTCGTCGTGTTCCCAGATGTCAAGCGTCTCGGCGATGCGGCGGACCATCGTGTGGGTGAGGGCGTTAAGCACCTTCGGACGGTTGAGCACGATCCGGCCGATCGGGCCGTCCCGGCGGACGATCACCGAATCGCCGTCCGAGCTGCGCATAAGGGCTCCATCCGTTCAGAGGGCGGTGCTGACGACCACCTCAGTATTCCCCCCAGCGTTCGGCTCCCCTTGGATCACCGATGACCATCCCTGGGGAGATCCTGGAGCGGGAGTCATGAGTGGGGCAGGGTGATCTCTCGCTTGAGGATCTTGCCGCTTGGGCTCTTGGGCAGTGCGTCCAGGTAGAGGATGGTGCGCGGGTACTTGTACGGTGCCACGCGCTCCTTGACGAATCGGCGGAGTTCGTCGGGCTGTTGCGCGGCGCCGGGCCGGAGCACGACGGCGGCGGCGACGTCCTCGCCCAAGGTGTCGTGCGGGATGCCCAGGACGGCCGCCTCCAGCACATCCGGGTGTTCGTAGAGGACTTCCTCGATCTCGCGGGGGTAGACGTTGTAGCCGCCCCGGATGATCATGTCTTTCTTGCGGTCGACGACGAAGAGGTAGCCGTCCTCGTCCTCGCGTACCAGGTCGCCGGTGCGCAGCCAGCCGTCCGGGACGGCCTCCGCCGTGGCGTCAGGGCGGTTCCAGTACCCCTTCATCACATTGTGGCCGCGTACGGCGAGTTCACCGGTCTCGCCGCGGGGCACCGGAGTGCCGTCGGGGGCGAGGACGCGTACCTCGACACCTTCGACCGGTGTACCGATCGAGCCGGCCTTACGGGGCCGGCCGGGGTGGTTGAAAGAGACGACCGGAGAGCACTCGGACATGCCGAACCCTTCCAGGATCGCGCACTCGAACCGCTTCTCGAAGCCATGCAGCACCGGAACGGGCAGCGAGGCTCCGCCGGAGACACACAGCCGCAGGGAAGAGGTGTCCGCCTCGCCCGGCTCTGCCAGCAGGGCCGCGTACATGGCGGGGACGCCTTCGAAGACCGTCACCCCGTGCTCGGCGACGCCGCGCAGCACGGCCGCCGCCTCGAAGCGGGGCATCAGTACGAGGCACGCACCCTGCTTGAGGGCGGTGTTCATCGCACAGCCCTGGCCAAAGATGTGAAACAGCGGCAGGCAGCCCAGCACCACGTCCCGCTCGGTGAGGTCGAGGAGACGGGTGACGACGTCGATGTTGCGGATGAGATTGTCGTGGCTGAGTTCGGCACCCTTGGGTCGGCCGGTGGTGCCTGACGTGTAGAAAATGGCCGCCGTCGCGTCACCGCTCCGGTCGCACACCGCGGGCAGCGGCGCATGCGCTCCCACCACCGTGGTGACGTCGGTCGGGTCCACGCGGAGCAGCTGGGTGCCCGTGGCGCGCGTGGCGGGTTCCGCCTCCGCCATGGCCTGGTCCACCGCGAAGAGGCGACCGGCGCCGGAGTCGGCGAGGTAGTACTCCACCTCACGGGCCTTGTACAGCGGGTTGATCGGCACGACCACACCACCGGCCCGCAGGATTCCGTAGTAGAGGAAAACGAAGGAAGGCACGTTCGGCAGCATCAGGCCCACCCGGTCACCGGGGCGCAGCCCGTCGGCGATGAGCGCCGCCGCGACCCGGGCGGACACCGCGTCCACCTCTTGGTACGTCCAGATCCGGTCGCCCAGCCGCAGGGCCGGGCGGTGCGGGTACCGCCCGGCGGCGAGCACGACGTTGTGCGCCAAGTTGGGCATGACCACACCTCCTGGTAAGGGGCGACCCGCACTGTCCCGAGTCGCCGCATGAGTGGAATCGGTTCTTGCGTGCGGTATCCCGCCCACGCTCGATCTCCGGCTCGTGCCTGCAGTCGGCTGAGCGTCCCTGACCGCGAGGGGCTTTTTCGGCCGTTGTACCGGCCATGTCGAGGCGCACGACGGTGCCGCCACCACCGTGCCCATGGGCGCGGGCGTGATGCGTGTGCTCAGCCTCACCCGGGAGGGTGGCCACGCGGCACCGGTCACCAGACTGTGGGTCGCCGTCCAGCTCTGCCGGACACGCCGGTACGTCAGTGGTCCGCCCACGCGATCGCTCGCAGGAAAGCGACCGTCTCCAGGTCGCGGTTGTCGGCCTCCTCCTCCGAGGTCCCGTACCTGGGGTTCGCGGACAGCTTCACGATGGTGGTACGGCTCGCCGGGTCGACATAGACGAACTGGTTGTAGACGCCGATCGCGCTGAACTCACCGCGATCCCCGGCCGGCAGCCACCACTGGTAGCCGTAGCCGAGGTCGAAGGTGTGCCCACCGACCCACGGCCTGCCGGCCTGAAGGTGTTCGGCCGCGACGGTCACAGAGTCGCTTACCCACTGCGCCGGGACGACCTGCTTGCCCTGCCACACTCCGCCGTTGCGGTACAGCTCGCCGATCCTGGCGAAATCGCGTGCGGTCAGGTTGAGTCCGGCGAAGGCCATCTCCCTGCTGGCGGAATCCACGATCCAGTAGCCGGTGGATTCCATGCCGAGGGGCTCACACAGCTTCTCCTGCATGTACTCGCCGAGCGAACGGCCCGTCGCCCGGGCCACCAGCGCGCCCAGAACCTGGGTGTCCCCGGAGTTGTAGCGGCAGACGGTGCCTGGCTCGCTCTCTGCGACGGCGGTGGCGACGAAGTCGTCGAGCGTACCGATGCCGGCCATGGCAGCGCCGAGCCGCCAGATGTCGGACTCCGGGTCGCTGTAGTCCTCGTTCCACCGTGCACCGGACGACATCTGCAGGACACGCCGGATGGACACGCCGTCGTACGCGGAACCGGGCCGTACCGGCACGTAAGAGCTGATGGCGTCGTCGATGCTCGCGATGTGGCCCTCGTCGACCGCGATGCCGACGAGGGCGGAGACGAAGCTCTTGGCCACCGACATGGACAGCCACTGAACCTCGGGTCCTCCGGTCAGCAGATAGCGCTCGTAGCGCACCACGCCGTCGATGAGTACGAGCAGCGCTCCGGTATCGGTCTCTTTGAGGAACTGCTCGGCTGATCGGGACTCGCCGGCGAACGTGTAGGTCTCCGGCAGCGCGATGGCGCCACCCTGTGGCCACGTCAAGGGGTTCGACGAGGGGGCCATGGCCCGGGTCGCCAGCAAGTCCTTGATGCGGGAGAAGTTCTCGTACTGTGGCACACCGCTGAACAGTCCGAGCTCGGCCATGGTCTTGGGCTTGTGATCAGTCATCGTCGGCCTTCCGGCGAGGGGGCGGGACGGGGTCGGCGCCTTGACCGATGCGGATGCTTCGAGTGCCGATGGCCGCGAAAGTATCAATACCAAATGGTTAGCACAACCGATTGGTACGTGTAATTTGACGTTCATGTGCCGGGCAAGCGCCCTTCCTGGCCGCGAGCGGGGTTAGAGCGGCAGGCCGGCGTCGGGAACCACGCTGAAGGTCTCGTCGCCGCTCAGGGGCAGTTCCGCCCAGATGACCTTTCCCTCGCGGTTGTGCCGCGCGCCCCACCCCTCGCCGAGCTGGGCCACCAACAGCAGGCCACGTCCGCCCTCATCGAACGCACGGGCACGACGCATGTGCGGAGCGGTGCTGCTCCCGTCGGAAACTTCGCACGTCAGGGTGGACTGGAGGATCATCCGCAGCCGGATGGGCGCCTCGCCGTAGCGGATCGCGTTCGTCACCAGCTCGCTGACCAGGAGCTCGGTCGTGAAGGACAGGTCGTCCAAGCCCCACAAGGCCAACTGGTCGGATGCGTACGCACGTGCTCTGGAAACGAATGCGGGGTCTGAAGGGATGTCCCACGTCGCTACATGGTCGGAGTCGAGCGCCCGGGTGCGCACCAACAGGAGGGCGACGTCGTCGGAAGGGCGGCTGGGCAGCAGGGCGGACAGCAGCGCGTCGCAGGTGTCCTCCAAAGACGCCGACTGCGTGGCCAGGACGTCGTGCAGCAAGGTGAGTGAGGCGTCCACGTCACGACCGCGACTTTGGACGAGGCCGTCGGTGTACAGGGCTAGAAGGCTGCCTTCCGGCACTGCGAACTGAGCTACCTCGAAGGGGAACCCACCCAGGCCCAATGGTGGACCAATGGGCAGGTCGGGAAGGCCGAGCGTCCGGAAGCCCGGTGCACCGTTGCTGGGGGCCGTGGGAGTGGCCACGGCCGGAAGCATGTGCCCGGCACTGGCCAGTGTGCACAGGCGAGAGACGGGATCGTAGACCGCGTAGAGGCAGGTGGCGCTGATTTCGTCCATCGACTGCCCCTCCTCCCGCTGCAGGCGTATGACCACGTCATCGAGGTGGGTGAGCAGTTCGTCGGGGGGCAGGTCGATGTCCGCGAGAGTGCGGACAGCGGTCCTTAGTCGGCCCATGGTGGCGGAGGCATGGATGCCGTGGCCGACCACGTCGCCCACGACGAGGGCTACACGGGCTCCGGAGAGTGGTATCACGTCGTACCAGTCGCCGCCCACGCCGGCGCGCGACCCGGAGGGCAGATAGCGGGAGGCCGTATCCACCGCGGACTGTGCGGGGGCTTGCTGGGGCAACAGACTGCGCTGGAGGACGAGCGCGACGGAGCGCTCTTGGGTGTAACGGCGGGCGTTGTCGATGGACACCGCCGCTCTGGAAGCGATCTCCTGGGCCAGGAGAAGATCGTCGTCGTCGAAGAGGTTCGGGTTTCGGTGACGGCTGAATTGAGCGATCCCCAAGGAGCTGCCACGTGCGTAGAGCGGCACCAGCAGCAGGTCGTGGTCACCGCAGCCGCGCGGGGCGTCGGTGTGTTCCGCCGACTCCATCAGCCATGCGGGGGTCTCCGAGGCCGTGAAGTGAAGTCGCAGAGGTTGCCCAGTGGCCAGGACGCGAGCGGGCGCCGACCCCTCGCGGTAGACGAGCGTCCGGCCTGTGCCCACCGCTGAGTCCACAGACCCGTCCAGAACCGAGCACCGGGCGATCCGGCGCAGTCTCGGCGGCCCGGCTTCCGGGCGCGCGGACTCTCCCGTCAGAGCGAAGTGGAACAGATCGACGGTGACGAGATCTGCGAACGAGTCGGTACCGACTTCCGTCAGTTCCTCGGCGGTGCGCGTGATGTCGAGAGTGGTCCCGATTCGCTTGCCGGCCTCATTGATCATGATCAGCCGTCGCTGGAGCCACCGGTCGCGCTCGTCCTGGTAAGCCGCGACGACCTGTTCCGACGTACTGTCGACATATGCGAAGCTCGTCCGGATGAGCGCGCTCATCGTCTCGTGGATCAGCTCCGCGTCCTTGGCGAGACGGGATATCTGCTGGTAGAGCACCTGCAGCAGGGAGGCGTGCGCAAGCCGGTAGACGCGCAGCAGATCACTGATCGGCATCCCGTGGCCGGCGACTCGGCGAGCGGACTCGATGGCCTCAGGGGGTGCCTCGACCTCGCTCACATCGAGTCCCTGTTCCAGCACGTTCAGGAACGAGGCGACGTGTCCGGCCGTCGTCGCCGGCTCCTGGGCGGCGAGGTCCTCGTGTTGCCACAACTCGGGAAGCTCACTTCGGAAGGCCCGTATCATGTCGTCGGTCAGCTGGCCCGCCTGGCGCCTGAGGGTTCTGGCGAGATCGCGAAGAAGTGCGTCGACGTCTGCCGCCATGACCTCAATGTACGGCAGGTGCCAATTTTCGGCCCTGCCCGATTTCATTCGTTCGGTCGGGGCTCAGTCCACGGCGTCCATGCAACCCCTACCAGGCCTGCCTCGGGCGATCGCGCGTTCTGAGCAATGCGAGCGCGGGGGAATCGGCGGCTGACGACAGCGCGGCCTGGCCCGTCTGGTGGAGCGCGTGTCGAGATTACGGCTCGACAAGATCCCAAGGGCGACCTTATCCGCGGTTGTCCACGGCGCCAGGTTCGACAGGGCGGTCGAGGAGGTGGATGGTGAAGTCGATCGCGCGGTCGGTCCGCTTCCGATCCCCGGACACCAGAAGATCGAGTTGGAGGCCCCGCACCTGAGCGAGCAGGAGGGTGGCCAGGGCTGAAATTTCCTCGGGAGGCCATCCGTCTTGAGTGAGACGGTCGGCAAGGAGGTCGATCCAGTCCTCGACGAGCGACTGCGTAAGGTCCCTGTCGCGGTCGGGCTTCGACCGGTGCTGGCCGACGAGTTCGAAAAGGAGCAGGAACTGCCGCTGCTGCCGCGGCTCGCAGAGTCGGCGCCACAAGGCCTTGAGGAGTTCGGCCGTCGAACGCGCTTCGCGGAACTCCGCCTCCGAGGCCAGCTGTTCGGCCAGGCCTGTCCGGATCTTCTCCAAGACGGCCATGATCAGCTCGTCCTTCGACGAGAAATGCCGCAACAGTGTGGCATGCGTGACGCCAAGGGCCTGGGCCACCGGCCGAAGGGAAAGACCGTTCACACCGTGTTCGAGGATGTACTCGGTTGCCGCTGCCAGGAGCTCTGGGCGCCGGTGTTGGAACCGCAACGTGCGTCCATCGACGCGAGGGGAACTCATGGGGCCTTCTTTCGATCTGGGTGAGCCCGAAGCTACATGTACCGTAACCGTGTGGTACGGCTGCTGGCTCACGCCCCCGGACCTGCTCTGCTCCGCCGCTGGTTGTCGCAGTCTCGGCGGGACCACCTGATCGGCCGAGCGCGCCATGCTGGCTCCCCCGCGATACGTACGCGCGCTGCGTCGAACTTGCGTTGCTGCCGGACATGATCCGCAGCTACGAGGACATCAAGCTGGCCGCTGTGGACGCGTTCCGGGCTCGGGTCCGGGAGCTCGACGCGGAGCCCGGGGATGGTGGTGACCACGCGATGAGCAGGACAGTCTGACCTCGACTGCGGCCTCTGCGTAGGCGGCGAGTTGACGGCTGTTCTCATGGTTTCGCGCAGATGCGCCTATCTTGGAGGGTGGCACCTGGAAGGACCATCATGACCGACACCGCGTCTGCAACAGCTGGCACCGTCCCGAAGGCCGGTGATGGCCAGGCTCGGCCGAAGGCACCGTTCGCCGCGACCCTCACCGAGATGGACGGTCGGTGCAACTGCACAGCCAGCCGGAGGGCGACCCGATATCTGACTGCCGCCTACGACAAGGCGCTGACACCGGTGGGGCTGAGGACGACACAGTTCAACATCCTTCACCGGCTGGCACTGGAAGGCCGCACGACGATCACGGCACTGGCTCAGCGGATTGCCATGGATCGCACCACCCTGGCGACGAACCTCAAGCCGCTGGTGCGCGACGGCTTGCTCATTGTGCAGCCTTCGGACACGGACCGGCGCGCTCGCGCAGTCGAGATCACGGACGTCGGCCTGGACCGTCTGGAAGAGGCAGTGCCCCTCTGGAAGGCCGCTCAGGACCAGTTCGAGAGCACGTTCGGTGCGGCCGAGGCGGCTGAACTGCGAGCTGCACTGCGGGCCGTGTTGGAGACAGGCTTCGATCCCTGGGCCGAGTGACACCCTTCCGCCGGGCCGCCTAGCCCGCGCGTTTGGGGTCGTGTCCGGATCACTAGCGACAAAGCGAACGCGCCTTCTGACCTGGGACGATAGGGCTTGCCTAAGGTTTCTGTCGTCTCGCGGGGGAAGGCACTTTCTGCGTGCACACTACCGGGTCCCGTCCCCGACTTGTCGTCTCGGCCGACGGTCGCGGGGTGGTCAGCCATGCCGGATCCCGTCTGCCGGCCGACCCGAAACCGGGAGGCTAGGCGTGTATCGAAAGTCCCGCCTGCCTCTCGACGCCCGGCAACGCCGCGATCGCACGCACCAGACGCCGGGGCCCGCTTTTCGGACAGACAAGGCTACTTTCGAGACACGCCCTGGGCCGCGATACGGTTCAGTACCGTCTACCCGATGTCCCGTAGCTGCGTCAGCCGTTCGGGGCTGAGCGCGTCGATCACCAGGTTGCGAACCGTCTCCACATGGCCGGGCGCGGAGGCTACGACCTTGGCGTAGCCCTCGTCGGTGAGCCGGGCCTCGGCGTAGCGGCCGTTGTCGGGGCAGGGGGCGCGGCGCACCCAGCCGCGTTCCTCCAGGCGCTTGACGACGCGCGGGAGCCGGGACCGGGACGCCGTGCTCAGGCAGGCCAGATCGCTCATCCGCAGGGTGCGGCGCGGGGACTCGGAGAGGGCGACCATGACCACGTACTCGAAGTGCGTGATCCCGGCGTCGCGCTGCATCTGGCCGTCCAGGGCGGCGGGCAGCCGCAGCGGCACCCCGACCAGGGCGTGCCAGGCTTCCCGCTCGGCCGCGTCCAGCCAGCGGGGCCCGCTCGCCGTCTCGTCGGGGCCGCCGCACATGGGCGCATGTCTAGGTGATCGCTTGACCCTTCAAGTAAAGGCCGTCTAGGTTGTGGTTGAAGCGTCGATGCTCGAAGGCCAAGTCCTGGGCCGGTCCGCCGACTTCGACGCCTGGGCTGCCGACGCCCTCGCGCGCGGTGTGGTGGACGAACTTGCCGCGTTCCGGACGAGGGCGCCCGGTATGCCGTACGGTCATCCGACCGTCGACCACTACATCCCGCTGTTCATCACCCTGGGCGCCGCCGCGCACCCCGACCGCCCGGTGCGGACCACAGTCGAGGGGTACACGCCCGGCTTCTCCAAGCGCTCGTTCCAGACCGCTGTGTGACACCGACAGCCGTGTGATGACAGCACCGAATCAGATCACCTTCATTGGGGAAACGAACATGACCGAAACCGCAGACCGGATCATCGATGCCCTGCGCAGCGGGCACGACCACCTTGTTGCTGTGGTGCACAAACTCACCGCCGCCGATCTCATCCGCCCGTCCGGCGCGTCAGAGTGGGACGTCTCCCAGGTGCTCAGCCATCTGGGCAGCGGCGCCGAAATAGGCCTGGCCGTACTGGAGGGCGCGACGAGCGGTACGGGTGCCCCCGACGGCGACTTCAACAAGTCGGTGTGGGCCCGCTGGGACGCGATGACCCCGGCCGAGCGCGCAGAAGGCTTCGTCACCGCCAACCAGGCGCTGGTCGAACGTTACGAGGGCCTCGACGCGGGGGCCCGCAGCGACCTCCGGATCGACCTCGGCTTCCTGCCCGCGCCGGTGGACGTCGCGACCGCGGCGGGGCTCCGGCTCAGTGAGTTCACCCACCACTCGTGGGACGTAGAGGTGGCCTTCGAGCCGTCGACGGCCCTGGCGTCCGCCGCGACCGGGCCGCTCCTCGACCAGGCCGGCGTGATGCTGGGCTTCCTCGGCAAGGCGGACGCCCTGGAGAACCGCCCCGTCGCCGTCGCGGTGCACACCACGGCACCCGAGCGCACCTTCGGACTCTCGGTCGGCGAGACGGTCGCGCTCACCGGCGAGCCCGAGAACGCCGACGCCGTGCTGACGGCCCCCGCCGAGTGGTGGCTGCGACTCGTCGCCGGCCGGCACGCCCCTGCCCACACCCCGCCCTCCGTGACTCTCACCGGCGGCACCATCACTCTCGACGACCTGCGCAGGGTCTTCCCCGGGTTCTGAGCCCGGAGGCGAGGCAACGGGCACGGAAAGACGCCCTAGCCCGCGCGTTTCACTTGGGGTCGCGGCCGGAGCATGAGCGGCACAGTGAAAGTGCCTTCTGGCCTGGGACGACAGGGCTTGTCTAGGGCTTCTGTCGTCTCGCGGGGGAAGGCACTTTCTGCGTGCACACTACCGGGTCCCGTCCCCGACTTGTCGTCTCGGCCGACGGTCGCGGGGTGGTCAGCCATGAAGGATCCCGTCTGCTGGCCGATCTGGCCGAAGTCACCGGGCCGACCAGCGCCTTCACCAGCGCGTTGCGTCGGCTGCGGCCGCGCGGCGCGGGGCACGGCCCCGGCCGGGTGGCGGTCGACCTGGCCTTGATGCTCGCCGACGGCGGCGAGACCATCATTGACCTCGCTGCCCTGCGCGACCAGCGCAAAGTGTTCGGCCCGGTCGCCGCCACACCCACCGCCCGGCATCTTCTCGCCGACACCCCGGTCACGGGTGGGAGGATCGCGCAACGCCTGGAGGTCCGCCACCGCGCACATACCCGCATGGAGGACCGCATCCGCTGCGGCAAGTCCACCGGCTTCGGCCGCTCCGCCTCCCGTCACTTCCAAATCAACGCCGCCTAGTTCGAACTCGCTCTGACCGGCATCGACCTGCTCGTCTGGACCCAGGCGCTGCTGCTGGACGGCGAGTTGGCCACCGCCGAGCCGAAGAAGCTCCGCTACCGGCTGCTGCACGCCGCCGCCCGCACCACCCGCGGAGGCCGCCGACTCCGCCTCCGGATCTCCGCTACCTGGCCTGGCGACACGAGCTGACCAGCGCATTCACCCGACTCGCAACCCTGCCCCGGCCAGCCACCTGACCCGCAGCACTGTCCCTGGCCATCCGCGACCCGCGGAACCCCGGAGCACCCGACCCCAGCGTCGGGCCCCAGCCATGCCGCCCCTCGACCAGCAACCAAAATGGCGGCCCCCCGTGATCAGCCCAGCTCAGCCACCCCAAACGAAACGGGGAGGCTAGAGCGCGCTCTGCGGTGTGGGGCCGGATCGAGCCTCTACCGCCGGCCGATCCGGTCTGCAGTCGGCGGTGGGCCCGTCACCTCGAACCTTGGAGGGCATCGCGTGAAAGTACCGCGCCTGCTCGCAGCCGTACGCCGAGCACTTCGCCTACTACCAGGAACGGCGGCTACAGCCTTTCAAGGAGACAGAACCTTAAAGACGCGATCTGGACAAAAAGGCTTCCCCGCGACTTCAGAGGCTAGCGGTGAATAAATACGAGTATATGCTCCTTTTCATCAGTGCGAGCATGTGCGCGCCTTCTCTCAATGCCCTTACGGGAGACCGAGATGCAGAACGACAGGATCCTGGCGGCGCTGAAGACCGCCTTCGCTCATTATGAATCGAACGATCGCGGGCCTTTGGACGCGTTGTTGGCTGACGATTTCCACTTCGAGATGTCGGACTCGCTGCCGTACGGCGGGGTCTACGTCGGCCCGGACGAGTTCGCGGCGTTCTGGAAGGAGGTCGCCAAGGAGTGGCAGTACTTCCGGTACGAGGCCCACGAGATCATCGACGCTGGCGACACGATCCTCGTCCCGGTCCGCACGGACGCCCTTTCGATCCGCGGCATCCGGATGCGCAACGAGCACCTTTTCCTCTTCAAGGTGCGAGACGGAAAGGTGATCTTCGGCCGGCTCTACGCCGACACCGCGCGCGGCCGGGACGTGCTGGAAGGCCGGGAGCCGCGCCGGTACCCGCGGGCCACGCTTGCTGACTGTCAAACACGCTCCGCACAGAACTGAAGACTCACCTCCCACCATCGGAGATGCCCCGTCGGTCACCTCGCGGGATAAGGCCCTCGCTCGTCTCATGGACGAGGGCCCAACGACGCTTGTCATGCTTCCCGGCGTCGCAGGAGATGCCACTGCCTGCACCGCGCAGGCTCATCTGATCGCCGAGACAAGCTGGAGCTAGGGCCCGTCTTCAAACCTGTTGTCGGCGTCGGCTGAACTCGGCCGTCGTCGAGACCTGTGCCGTCCGCAGCAGGAGTGCCGCCTGGAGCAGACGGTCACGTCGGAGGACAGCCGAGTCCTGGACGCCTCGCGCACGCCCACCGGTACAAGAATCCGCGACTGCATCCCATCCCGGAGCGGCACGAGGACGGCCGCCTGGTCGGCATCTCCTTCGCCACGCTGAGCTGGCAGAAGGCCGTTCGAGACACGAAGCGGCCCGGCGACTTCATCCGCGGGAACTTCGAAGCGATGGTCTTCGCCGCGCTCTCCGAGGAACTGCGCACCGGTGACGTCACGGTTGCCGGGTCAGAAGAGGACGCTGACCGGAGCGAGCAACTTCTGCCGTGGGAGGACGTCGAGGCGAAGCTGGGCGCCTATCTGGTGGAGGTCGGCCTCGCCCAGCCCGGCGACGATGCGCCGTATCGCGCTTCTCTCGGCCGCGTGCATCCGGCAGCAGCAGACGTCCAGTGCCGAGCAGCCAGTGCCGACCGACCAAGATCATCGCCTGGCGGACTGGCGCATCTGCGCCGCGCCCCCGCTTCAGATGCAGATGACGATCTTTCCGCGTGTGCGTCCGCGCTCGGCGTGCGCGTGGGCGTCGGCGATCTTCTCCAGGGGGTAGGTCTGTTCGATACGGGGTGTGTAGCGGCCTTGCCGACCCAGTTCCGCGGCCGCGGACAGGAGGGTGGAGTCGTTCTCCGCGTTGACCACATGTGTGCCCAGACTCTGCCCGCCTGCGTGGTCGGCGACCGTCGCGACACGTGTCGGGTCGCCCGTGATAGCGACGAGGTCGTCCAGGGATCCGGAGGCCGCGGTGTCGAGCGCGATGTCGACGCCATGCGGAGCGACAGCGGAGAGGCGCTGTGCGAGGCCGGGGCCGTAGGTGACGGGAACGGCGCCGAGAGAGGTGAGGAACTCGTGGTTGCGTTCGCTGGCTGTTCCTATCACGGTGGCACCCTGTGCCACAGCGATCTCGACTGCCGCGCCGCCCACGCCTCCGGCTGCGCCCTCGACGAGAAGAGTGCGCCCCGCCAGGGAGCCGAGCGCGTTCAGGCCACGCATCGCGGTCACGGACGCGAGGCCGGCGCCCGCAGCCTGCTCATCGTTCCATGTGTCGGGGGCTTGGGCCCAAGCTGAGAGGATGACCAGCTCGGCGCTCGCGCCGGTGACACCACCCAGCCCGAAGACGCGGTCGCCGATGCTCACTCCCTGCACTCCGTCACCGATCTCGTCGACCACGCCAACTGCGTCGCGCCCGGGGATGGCGGGTAGCTCCAAGGGAATCAGCTGGTGCAGGATGCCGGCGCGCAGCTTCCAGTCGATGGGATTGACGCTGGCCGCCGCGACGCGGACACGGATCTCACCAAGTCCGGGGTGTGGGTCGGGGGCCTGCTCGATCACCAGGCCCTCCGCTCCGCCGTATTCATGGAAGCGGGCTGCACGCATAATGTCCTGCCTTATCTTTATGGGTCGAAATGCCGGCGTTCGTTCGACACCCGCTACTGCACATCTGACGTTGACTTGAGGGGTGGCAATGTCAGTTCCCGCGCTTCCGGTCAGCACCACCAGGAGAAGAAGGCTGAGCCCCACGAAGCGCAACGTTCTGCAGCCGCAACTGCCCACGCGCAATGATCTTGCTCGTCGCTTCGTCGGTGATCACGACCTGCCACAGTTGCTGCGTACGACCTTGGTGAAGGGCCACGGCCTCCACCAACGCGCGCCCTGCGGTGGCCGGTCGGAGAAAGTCGGTCGCGTTGTGCACCCCGACGGCAAACTCTGCCCGCTCGGCGACCGCGTAACTGGCGCCAATGCTGCCAGCGCTTTCCACAATGCTGGTGTACACGCCGCCGTGAACCACACCCCATGGACTGTGGTGATCCTCACTGAGGTCGACGTGCCCGCGCACACGGGAATCCGTAACCTCCTCGACAACCAATCCAGACGCCGCGACGAACCGGCTGGCGACGGTCAGTGAAAGGTCAGGAAGGGGTGGAATGGGTACTGTCATCAGGTCTCCTCGAATCTGGCTCATCGGAACGCTCTGAATGGTCCACGTCATGCCGCAGTACGCCGCCACTCCCACCGAAGCCACGATGGTCATGGACGAGAACGGCGAACCCGGCATCAGCGAACATGCGGGCGTACCGATCCAGTCCGTGATCGCGTAGCGCGGAGAACCCGTGGGCCATGGTGACCGCCGGATTTGGTGGCCCCGGCCACGCTGGAAGTAGAGTCAGGCGGCCGGCGAACTGCCGTCTTCCGCAGGAATTCGACGTCGTACCGCCAGGTCACGACTGCGCCCTGGTGACTGAAGGCGTCATGCCAGAGGTGGACCGCTACGGGTGCAAGTCCGCAAGGGTGCTTCCGCACCCCGTGTCGGATCCCGTTGGGCCGACGAAATGATCTGGTCACCACCGTGGTGTCCCCATCGCAAGCTGCAGCTCTCCGCGGCCGAAGGAGAAGTTCTCGTTCGGTACAGGGACGAGCGCCACGAAGATGTCGTCGGGTGATACGCCCAGCGCGTCCACAACGAGCCGGTTGATCGCGGACACCACCTTCTCCTTATCCGAGAGCGGACGGTGCGCCCCGATCAGCACGGAGATGATCATCGCGTCCGCCGTCCGCTCCATCTCCATGAAAGAGGGATGCAGATACAGCTCTCCTTCACCGTGCTCGGTGATCGCGATGAACCGGTCCCCAGCGGGGATCCCCAGACTTTGGACAAGGGACTGGTTCAGAGCGTCGGCCAGGGCGCGCTTCTTCTCGACGGAGAAGCGTCCGGCGGGAACGTGGACCTCAAAGACGGGCATAGTAGTCCTCCGATCGACTGCGGCAGGCTCGACCACCGACCAATAGGAGCATATGCGCGCACTTGATTGATCTGCAAGGACCTGCTTCAGGGAGCAGCGGCGCCCGCCCGCGAGGGCCTCGAGCCGGATGGCCGGTCTCGAACCGTTGACGGCCATCGCCCGACGGAGTAAACCTTTCGACCGACAAAGCACATCTGGGCGCTAGTGAACTTCCATTCAGAAAGGTGTCACTTGGACAGACGGCTTCAAGCAGTGCCCTGACCCCGTCCACCCAACTGCATCCGGCTGCCACCCGACTGAGTGCTCACCTGCTGATGACCGTTGCAGACGTCCTCATCGCGGCTACTGCGCCCGCCGCCCCCTCGGACACCCGCACCGACGGCACGCCCAAGACCAAACCGACGGAAGCCGATGGTGCGTCACGCCGCCGCTCGGCCTCACCGGCCGCCTGCAGCGGGGCGCCACAATCACGTGCGCGGTCACCGGGCACGAGCCGACCGTAAGGATCACCACCGGGGACAGCGGTCTCGGCGCAGGCCCGGAATCCTTTCCATCTGACCGGCCGGGGCCACTCCCCCAACGGCAGGCAGCTGACCGCGCACTGATGACAGCACCATGATGCGGGGACCTGCAACGGTCTGGCCACCACCCAGTCCCCGAGCGCCATCAGAACCAAAGTGGCTACACCAGCCTGAGCACGGCCGCAGCCAGGCCGTTCGCCTCGTCCCAGAGGTGAGGCGAACGGACCGCACGCCCTCACCTCCTACCCAAAAGCCGTCATGTCCGCGAAGTGACGGTGGGCGGCCTGGCGCCCTAACTCACAGTCAGCGAAGGGCAGCTGCGCTCTGCCGAAACCTGCCCGAGCGACCACGCCTGGGCGGCAGACGCCTGCCTGCCGCATGCCGCCGTGCCACCAATCCACATCCACATCAACATTGACCCCTTCAGGGAGGGCGTCGGCATGGAAATGAAGCGACGAGAGTTCCTCGACCGAGCGGCTTGGTCAGCAACAGGTGCCCTGATAGGTTCGGGCACCGGAGTTGGAACCGCATCAAACGCGTTCGCCGCGGCGGAGCCGGAACCCCGTGCAGATACCGGCCGCGACCGGCACCACCCACGTGTGCTCATCTCGTCGGACATCGGCGGCACGGACTTCGACGACTTCCAGTCGATGGTCCATCTTCTGCTGTACGCCGAGCGACTGGACATCGAAGGGCTGGTGTCGTCGCCCTTCGGCCCGGGCACCAAGGCCGACATCCTCCGCGTCATCGACGCCTACGAACACGACCACCGCAACCTCAAGACCTACTCGCCCCATTACCCGTCCCCGGGGCTCCTCCGTGCGATCAGCAAGCAAGGCGCGATAGATACGGCACCGAGTACAGGCTTCAGCAAGCCGACCGAAGGCTCCCGATGGATCGTTAAGTGCGCACGTAGGAACGACAAGCGTCCGCTGAACGTCCTCGTGTGGGGAGGCATCGACGACCTCGCGCAAGCCCTGCACGACGCTCCTGACATCCTGCCGAAACTGCGCGTCCACTACATCGGCGGGCCGAACAAGTTGTGGGGCGTGGACGCCTACAACTACATCGAGACCCACCACCCAAATCTGCGGATCATCGAGTCCAACGCGACCTACCGCGGCTTCTTCACCGGCGGCGAGCAGAGCGGCGAGTGGGGCAACACGACATTCGTGGAGCAGCACGTCACCGGGCACGGCGCGCTCGGTGACTTCTTCGCCGCCCAATCCCCACAGGTGAAGATGGGGGACACCCCCTCCGTACTCTGGTACCTGAACGGCTTACAGGACCCGGCAAAGCCAAGCTGGGGCGGCCAGTACGTCCGCCTGTGGGACAAGAGAAAGACGATCTTCAACCGTCTGACCACGGCGCAGGACACTTCAGAGGTCTACGGTGTCGTCGAGTTCGCACTCCCGGTCCCCGAGGGCTACAGCACGAGTAATACGGCGCGCATGGTGATCGACAACCGGACGGGCGGCCCGTTCCCGACTGCCGTTAACGAGGGGCACGTGCTGCGGTTCCGTTTCTCCCCCCGCGATACCAAGGTGTGGCCGTATGTGATCCAAAGCGATCACCCTGCCCTCGACGGCCTGTCCGGTGCGGTCACGGCCGCCCCACCGTCCGCCGAACGCGCCGGCACGTCGTCGAACCAGCACCCCTACTGGTGGACCGACGACCAGGACCCCGCTTTCACCGAGGGTGTCTGGGTCGGCGCCAAGCACGTCAGCCAGTGGCGTCAGCAGTACCTGAGCGAATTCGCCACGCGACTGGACCGCTGCAAGGCGCCCGCGTCATGAAAAAGCTGAGCCGCGCCGGTCATCTGATCAAGACGCACAGCAGGGGACCGAGTGCATGCGATCCAACCTGTCAGCTTCTCGGTCTTGTCAATGCTTCGATGTCCGCGAAAACGAGCCGCGACGAGACCACATCCGCCCATGGGAGCTCGATGCACACGCTATGACGGAGCGCATCGTGTCGACTGGGGAGACGAGTCGGATAGTGCCGTTTGATCGAGGCGACCATCCGGACGAGTGAGGCGGATGCGTCCTGCCCCTGCTGCGGAACCCGCGGCAGGGGCAGCCGTCCTGCCCGGTGTCGGCGTCGGCTGAACTCCGGTTCTGGATCACTTCTTTCAGTGCCAGGGCCACGGAGGGTCACCGAAACCACGATCATGAACGGCCGTGGGTGAGGTGCTCCTCCAGGACCTGTGGTTTCACCAGGTCGAGGGTGTCGAGGTCGAAAACGCCGTGTCCGAAGGCCAGTTGGTGACCGTTCGGGCTCGGACCGGTGCGGAGCATGCCGCGTGTCCGGCGTGCGGGACGCTGTCGTCCCGGGTTCACAGCCGGTACGTGCGCCAGCTCGCTGACAGCGCGGTCGGTGGCCGTCGGGTACTGATCGAGTTACAGGTGAGCCGGTTCCGCTGCGGTGAACGTGCCTGCCCGCAGGCAACCTTCGCCGAGCAGGTCGCCGGGCTTACCTTCCGGCACGGGCGGCGAAGTACCGGTCTGCAAACGGTGCTTGAACACCTGGCGGTGATGCTGGCCGGTCGGGCCGGCTCCCGTTTGTCCCAAACCCTGGCAGCCGGGGTGAGCAGGTCGACGCTGCTGCGGCTGATCCGCCGACTGCCGAAGCCCGAAACCACCTAGGCCCCGGGTGCTGGGGGTGGACGAGTTCGCGCTGCGCAAGGGGCACAACTACGGCACGATCCTGATCGACATCGAGACCCGCCAGCCCATCGACCCGCTGCCGGACCGCACGACATCGACGGTGGCCAGGTGGCTCGCCGATCACCCCGGCGTCGAAGTGATCCGCCGAGACCGCTCCGCTGCCTACGCCGAGGCCGGGCGAATCGGCGCCCCGGAGGCGGTCCATGTCGCGGATCGGTGGCACATCTGGTCGAATCTCGCCGAGGCCGTCGAGAAGACCGTCGTCCAGCATCGTGTACACCGGCGGCGAAAGCGTCGTGAAGAAGTACGTGCACCGGCTCCGTGAAGCCCTTTCCCCTCGGTCCTCCCCGCAAGACACCGTCCGTGCGCGACGTGACCGGCTGGCTCACCCGCCACCCCGACCGTCTCACCGACGACCAGACCGGGCGGCTCAAGGAGATCCTGGCCCGCTGCCCCGCACTCGATCGCACAGCCCATCATGTGCGAGCTTTCGCTGGGCTCATGAACAACCGTCAGGGCCGCAACCTGGACCAGTGGATCACGCGCGTTCAAGGCGACGACCTCCCCGCCCTGCACACCTTCGTCACCGGCCTCGGCCAGGACCTCGACGCCGTCGTCGCCGGCCTCAGCCTCCGCTACAGCTCAGGCGCCGTCGAGGGCCACAACAACAAGATCAAAATGCTGAAGCGGCAGATGTTCGGCCGCGCCAACTTCGACCTGCTCCGCAAGCGGGTCCTCCTCAGCGCGCGAGGCCGTTCATGACCGCGGTTTCGGTGACCCTCCGTGGCCCTGGCACTGAAAGTGATCCAGAACCGCGTTCAGCCGTCGTCGAGACCCGGCTCTGGGTGATGATTCTCAGCCAAGCCCAGCGGAAAGCCCTCTTCCGCGATAGTGGCGCCCCGGCCCGCAAGTTGCAGGAAATCCACGTTGCCGGTCACGCCAACAATACGGGGTGCCTGCAGGCAGCCTTGTGAAACCGAACGCCGGCACTCGCCCAGGTTGACCAACCCCTGCCTGACGACCTGATCACTGCCCCATCCAGCGATCCTCCTGCCTGGACGCACCGCCCAAGGGCCCCAGCGGCAAGACCCTCAAACGGGAGACCGCCATAGCTCGCTGACATCCCCTCCGGCGGTGTCGGGCTACTCCGGGAATGAAAGGTAAGTGGATCGACTTGCCATGAGGGTGGCCCGGGGGCTACCTTCGGAGACGTGAGTCCAACGACTTACCTTACTACTCGGCAAGGAACCATGAACATGACTCGTCTTGCGGGCAAGCGCGCCCTCATCACCGGCGGCACGAGCGG